>CALDZW010000062.1 GCA_937944175.1 uncultured Candidatus Altimarinota bacterium | reverse complement strand
TCAAATTTAGATATGGTTACCATATTTTCTTCAGTAACATCATCTGTTGCTTCAATATTCTCAAATGCTTGAATCATTTTTTTCTATACTTTATTTATTCTCTTAGAGTATAAATATATTTGAAGAAAAATTTCTCTTATGATCACAGACAAGGAGAAAAAAAACTCATTACTTGAAACTATCTCAAAAATTCGAGAAGACACCAAAGCATATTTTATAATAAAAACTATTGTTAGCTTTATTACTGCCGTCAGTAGTCTTGTAGTAATGCTCATATTTGGTCTTGATTTTGCGGTATTTTGGGCCTTTGTAATTTTTGTACTTAACTTCATTCCTAGTGTTGGTTCTATAATAGCACTTATCTTCCCTATAAGCATATCATTGATACAATATGATACTCTCTATCCTTTTATATTCATTACAGCTTCTCTCATTTGAATACAGGTCCTTATGGGTAATATAATTGAACCACGTTTCATGTGAAATAGATTAAACCTATCACCTCTTGTGATTATTATTGCTCTTTCATTTTGGTGAGCTTTATGGTGAGTTGTTTGAATGATTCTATCTGTACCAATTATGGTAATAATCAATATAGTCCTAGCTAAGATTCCTGAAACTCGACCATTTGCAATACTCTTATCAGAAAAAGGAGAACTACAAATTGATAATGAGAAAGATATGATAGAATCAAGACAACAACTTATTAAGAATTTCAGAGATAAATTTCTACAATAAAAAAACCCTCAGTTGAAGTGAGTGGTTTTTTTAATATTATAGATCAGAGAAGTCATCTGGAAAGTCATCTAATCCAGAGTTAGATCATGGAGTATATGTTCAGTTTCTAGTAGTGGTTCCAAAAACATTATTTCAAATCTCTTCTATTTTAGCAAAAATTCTTGAAGGTTTTGCATATTTTTCTACATCTATTCAGAGTAACCCTCAGAGTATAGGAAAAACGAATATCGCTACAACGGTTATAATTACACCAATAATAGCATAACGAATGGTATTAATAGCAGGTTTTATTTTATCATCCTTTCATCAAGATAGAATAAGAAGTAGCCCTCCCCATAATATAAACAAAATTGAAAGAATTCATGCAACTAATACAAACAATGAAATAATGGTAAGAATAAAATCACCAGGTTCCATCTGAGAACCAAATATTGGATTAATATTTTGAGTATTTAGAGCTACTCCTGATGTTCATCAGTTTCAACTTACAAGATTTGCCATATATAGTTATTAGTCAAGTACTTTTAAATTAATTTTTTTCTCTAATTTTGCTCATAGAAGTCTAAGAATTGAACGCAATGCATTTACAGTATTTCATGCTTTTCATATAATAACTCACATATCTTCTTTTGATACTGTAAGTGTTAGCAACACTCCCAGTTCATCTTCAATTCTCTCAATTTTCACCTCTTGCTTATTTGCTACTAATCAATGAACAATATATTCAAGAAATTCTACTTCTTTGTGCATATTAATAAGCTTATAGAAATAATACTAAGAAAACATTATAAATTAGTATAGTAAAAAAAATAAAACCTTCAAATCATTTTAAAAAAATCAAGAACGTTTTATTATTTAATACAAAGGATTATTTAGCTTTTGGTAGAACAATTTCATTAGTTTTCATTAACTTTTCTACTCTTGGTGAAATCTGAACACCATTTCCAACAAACGTTGCTATTTTTTCTAGATCTTTGAGTTTAAACTCTTTTGAGAATGGATTATAAAATCATAGTACTTCTTTGTATCCATGTTTAGAAGCTGCTGTGTGTTCTGTAAGAACAACTCTAAAGAATGCCATATTTCTTTTTCCTGCTCTTGCTAATCTAATTTTTAACATAGTATATGTGTTATATTTTTATATAAAATAATCGTGTAAATTGAGAGTTTGGAAATGAGAATGCACATTCTCATCTCTCAACTTCCAATTTTTTTAAATGGTGCCCAGGGCGGGAATCGAACCCGCACTTCCAGAGGAAACAAGATTTTAAGTCTTGCGTGTCTACCAATTCCACCACCAGGGCAAAATAATAATCCTATACAAAACAAGACTTCTTCTATTTTTTATCTGAAATAGAAGAAAATACTTCCTTATACTAATCAGTGTTTTCTTAAAGTTCTCAATCCTTTTGCTGAAACTCTAATTTTAAATACAAGACCTGTTTCAGGATCCTTAATTTTTTTATAAAAGAGATTAGGATAAAATTTTCTTTTTGTTGCTCTTAAAGAATGAGATCTTCTATTTCATACTTGAGTCTTTTTTCAAGTAACTTGACATACTCTTGCCATTGTATCTAATAATTATCTAAATATAAACTATGCTTTTATTTCAATTCACACTCCACTTGCAACATTAAGATCTTGAAGTGCTGCTAATGTTTGAGGTGATGGTTCTATAATATCAAGAATTCTTTTATGCCTTCTTATTTCAAACTGTTCTCTTGCATCTTTATTAACAAATGTAGATCTATTTACTGTAATTTTTTCAATTTTAGTAGGAAGAGGAATTGGTCAAACAACTGTTGCTCATGAATCTTTGCACACAAGTACAATTTTTTTAATAGCTTCATCTAATACTTTATGTTCAAAAGATTTAACAACAATTCTAATCTTTTGAGAACCTTTTTTACTTGCCATTTGTAAAAATTATTTTTAATATGTAAAACTTTTAACGTATACTAACAGATTACTATTACTCACATGTATGAGTAATAGTAACTATATTAACATCAGTTTAATTATGCTATAACTTTTGAAACAACTCCTGATCCAACAGTTCTTCCTCACTCTCTGATTGCAAACTTAAGACCTTGTTCCATTGCAATAGGTACCTGAAGTTTTACTGTGAATTTAAGATTATCTCATGGCATAACCATTTCAACACCATCTGGAAGAGTAACATCACCTGTTACATCTGTAGTTCTGAAGTAAAACTGAGGTTTATATCATTTAAAGAATGGTGTATGTCTTCCACCTTCTTCTTTTGTAAGAATATATACTTCTGCTTCAAATTCAGTATGTGGAGTAATTGTTCCTGGTTTAGCAAGAACTTGTCCTCTTTCTACATCATCTCTTTCTATCCCTCTTATCAATAAACCAGCATTATGACCTGCTTCTCATTGCTCTAACTGTTTGTGGAACATTTCAACCCCAGTAACAGTAGTTTTTGAAGTATCTTTAATACCAACAATTTCAACCTCATCACCAATAGTGATGATCCCTGTTTCAATTTTACCAGTAACAACAGTTCCTCTCCCTTTAATTGAGAATACATCCTCAATAGGCATTAGAAATGGTTTTTCAGTATCTCTAACTGGATCTGGAACAAATGATTCAAGTGCATCAAATAATTCAACAATTGTTTTAGCACCATATTCTTTATCCATATCACCTGGATTTTCTAAAGCAACAAGACCTGATCATTTAATGATTGGAGTATCATCACCTGGGAAGTCATACTTAGAAAGAAGATCTCTAATTTCCATTTCAACTAATTCAAGCATTTCCTCATCATCAACCATATCACATTTATTCATGTACACAACAACATAAGGAACTCATACTTGTCTTGAAAGAAGAATATGTTCTCTTGTTTGAGCCATTGGTCCATCAGTAGCAGCAACAATCAAAATTGCAGCATCCATTTGAGCAGCACCTGTAATCATGTTTTTTACATAATCAGCATGTCCTGGACAATCAACATGAGCATAGTGTCTTTTTTCTGTTTCATATTCTACATGTGAAGTATTAATAGTAATACCTCTTGCTCTTTCTTCTGGAGCATTATCAATAGAAGCAAAATCTCTTGCTTCTCACCCCATTTTAACAGTTAATACTGCAGATATTCATGCAGTAGTTGTAGTTTTACCATGATCTACGTGACCAATGGTACCAACATTCATATGTACTTTAGCGTCAGCCATAATTGTATAAATAAAAAATAAAGTATATTACACACTTGGAAATATTTTAATACTTCTTTACTAAAGAAGTTTTTTCTTTTCTCAAAAGAATTAACTCATTCTTTTTTTCATTTTCTTTTCTATCAACTTCATTGCTCTTCTTAATTTTCTGTGAGCATGCGATGTTAGTCTAGCCATTTTATATATTATTAGGATGTATTCAATATTTCTTCAATTTAATCAACACAATATTTATAGCATTTGTTAACCATTTAGTTTCTCATTCAATTCAAATTCTTTTTTGCAACTTTGAATAATGTGAAATAGCTTTTGCTACTTTTCCATTACTTTTTGGTCACTTCTTGTTTACAGCATAGTTTACTCTTCTAGGTCTCTTATTAGCAGGCATAATTATGGTATTACTATAAATAAATGGTCTTCAAAATTTTACTACTCAAATAAAACAAATTATTTCAAATGTCTTACTTTCATAACTTGTAGATTGAAAAATCATCAAAATGGTGGAGCCTAGGAGAGTCGAACTCCTGACCTCCTGCGTGCAAGGCAGGCGCTCTAGCCAACTGAGCTAAGGCCCCATATGATCTTTACAATATTTTCAAAAAATGGCGGACTTGACGAGATTCGAACTCGCGACCTCCCGCGTGACAGGCGGGCGCTCTAACCAACTGAGCTACAAATCCATTTTCAACAATACAACTTTTGCTTCTTCAATATATCAAAGCGAGGGAATTAT
>CALDZW010000061.1 GCA_937944175.1 uncultured Candidatus Altimarinota bacterium | reverse complement strand
GATAAAATGCTATATAAAAAAGGAGATAGACTTTTTGTAAAGGCTAAAAAATATTCATATGAGCCAAATAAATTTGATAAATCTAAATGATTAGAAGTTTGGAGTTTGAAAGATATGAAAAGGTGTGCACAAGAGGGTGATCAAAGAGCAATACATATGCTTAATTCATTGGAACTTAAATATCCTGAACCAAAACGTATTACCTATGAAACTACTGATAATAAAGAGATTCAAGTGAATATAATGACGTGGAAAGATATTGAACACTATAGAGAGCTTGCTAAAACAAGTATGATAGTTTGAGAAAATTGTACTCTAGAGGAAGCTAAATGAGCACGTATTTTCTGGGCAAATGCTAAAAAATGAGATAGATTTCCATGGGATAGAACAAAGTCTCCAATTAAAGACCCTAATGTTAATTTAGGTGTTTGTAAAGCTTCATGATGAGCATGTGACCATACTCATAAACCACAAATTATTAGACAAACTATAACTAAGTATATCCCTGTACCAGTAAAAGTAGATGTAAAGCCTAAAATAACATATAGAACTTACTGTGATGGCTGGAATAGGAAGATTAAAGAAACAATTTTAAATGGAGAAGTTATAGGCAAGGTACCTATTTGATGGTGTACACCTAATGATAATGGAAATGGATGAGAAGATGGATGAGGAAACCCACAACCACCAGTACCTTGAAATAATGAATCGAATTCAACAACTTGAGCTACTGGTAAGGTTGGAACTCCTAGTACAAATGTGCCAGCAACTGCTACAAATAGTGTTACTGTTACTACATCAACTACTAGAAGTAATGGTCCTAAGAGGAAGGGAAAGAAAGGAGAAAAGTAAAAGTTGATTTATAGAGCCTTGTTTAAAAGATTCTATAAATAGAGAAAGAAGTTATAACTTTACAATTTAAATAAAGTATATGAAAAATAAAAGTTTGACAATTACAAAAAAATACCTAGCATTAATTATGCTAATGTGTATACTTGTATCTTGTGGACAAGAAACAGAAAGAAAGACTGGTGGAAAAACTAATACAAACCAATCTGGGCAATCTGTTGAAAATGAAGGAGGGTCTTCAGACAAACAGTGACCTATAAATTCTGTTTGAAATGAATTGAAAGCTAAATCTCATATTGAAGCTTGAAATGAAGAAGACAAGACAGAATCTACTGTTTCTGCCAAATGAGATAAAAGATAATACTTATTTCTTTAATAAAGAACAATGAAAAAAATTTATTTATTGGTAATGACTATCATAGTTATGATCTGTTTCTCAGGAACAGTATCATGAGCTAATTATGATCAGGTATTTCCATCAGAAAAGCTAAGACACTGAAGTGAATATAAGTTTTATGATATGCTTAATGCAGGATCATGGACCACTGAAGTATATGAAGTGGTTACAACATTCACTGAACATGGTAACTATAATGAGGCAGCAGATCCAGAATTTGCTTTCACTCAAGAAATTTTAAATGATAATTTATCTGTTTCTCCAAATAATTCAACAAAAATGGTTGAAGCAGATAGATGGTATAAAATTGAACGTAGACCAGCAGTGAGAGCAACAGATAATATTACTATTGTATATAATGCAGAAGTAATAGAACAAACTAACCCTGAAGCAGGTGATGATTGATGGGGAGACCGGAGATGGCATTCAGAATATCAGCCATATGAAATTACTGCATGTTGAGACTGAGTTGTTGATAGATATTATGATAAATTCACTAAAACAAATGTGTATGAAACATGTGACCCAGCTGATTCAAGTAAAGCATGATGGGGAACAGGATGATGTAGTGATACATGTGAGCCACTGGTTGATACTACTCCAGTGTGTCAAAATATCACAGCTAGTGTAACTTCTTGAGAAGCACCACAAATATCTAACGTTTCATGTACTGCAAAAAATGTAGATGAAATTATTATTGATTGTGGTAATGGTGATACAACACTATATGCATGAAATCCAGGGGGTGAAAAAACAGTTTCAGGAGTATGTAATTACTCTACATGATGAAGCTATACAGCTGTATGTAAAATTAAGAAAGGTTGACAGGAATTAGTAGTAGGAGGATCTTGTCAAAAACCAATCAATTTATCAAATCCTATTCCATCAATTGATATCATAAAAACTGATGCAAATGGAGCAGATGAAGATACTATTATTGGTACAAATGATTCTCAAACTGTAAAAAGATGAAATGAAGCAATTTTTAGAATCACTGTTACTAACAATTGAGCAGAGCCTTTAACAAGTGTAATTGTTACTGATCCGAATGCACCAAGTTGTAATAAAGATTTTGGAACATTGATTCTTCAACCAGGAGAATCAGCACCTTGATATGATTGTACAAAAGCAAATACACAAGCTACTTATATAAATACAGCAAGTGTATCTTGAGTTTGAACAGTTTCAAGAACATGAGTAGACGCAAGTGACCCAACTACTGTAAATATGGTAGAGGCATCTTGTACAAGCTTGTCTGCTACTCCTAACTCAGGAACTGCTACTTTCCAAAGTACACTTTCTTGTGACTGATTATATGTAGATTCATATAACATTGTGATTACAAAAAATTGAACTCAAGTTGCTTCAATTTGAGCTAAAAATTGAACATACAACTTCACTGAAGAAGGAAATTATATGGCATCTTGTTACATTGATGGTAAAACTACAACTCAACAAGCATGTATTAAACCAATTACTGTTGATCCTACACCAGTACCTAGAATTACTGTTGATAAGAGAGATGCAAACCCAGTAGATAGAGATTGAGTAACTGGGACAAATGATTCTCAAACTATATATAGAAATTGAGAGGCAATTTTCAAAATTAGAGTTACAAATACAGGAAATGAAAGATTAAAAAATATTAAATTATCAGATACAATATCTCCGACTTGTGCTTGAAATGTTTTACTTCCTAATACAAGACCAAACTCATTTAATGATTTTAAAACTGGATGAGTAGGTAATAAATCTGATATGTATTTGGAGAAAGATGAATGGTTTGAGTATACATGTACTCACTCAGGGGAATCTACACGTTATGATAATATTGTCGAAGTAACAGCAAATGGAGAAAATACAGATATTTTGGTAGATGCAGAAAATTCTACAGCAGTAGAAATGGTTGACCCAGTGTGTAATAATCTTTCTATAGATAACACAACTGGTTTCCCAGGTCTTGTATCTAACTTAAATTGTTCTTGAACAAATGTTGATAGCTACAAAATTGTAATTAAAAATTCTTCTGGAAATGTTGTTTCTACTATGAATTCAAATGTATGACAATACACATTTGCAAATGCATGAACATATACTGCTAGTTGTTATGTAAATGATAGAAAAACTACTGAAACAGCATGTGATGGAAGTGCTAATACAATCACAGTTAATCAGATCCCAGTTCCAAGTATTGAAATTGTAAAAACTGATGCAAATGATAATGAGATCCTAGAAGGATCAGAAACTAAATGAGATGATACACAAAGAATTCTCAAATGAACTGCATCTAAGTTTTCAATTACTGTGACTAATAATGGTGATGAAGCTCTAGAGGATGTTCAAATTAGAGATCCTTTAGCTCCAGCTTGTGATAAAGATTATGCATCACTAGCAGTTGATGAAAGTAAAACATATGAATGTGAAAAAACAAACATTCAAGCATGATATACAAATGTAGCAAATGTTACATGAGTATGAGTAACAAGTGGGCAAAATGCAACTGATACAGATCCAACAACTATTACAGTAGTTGAACCATCTTGTACAGGAATTACTGCTTCACCTTCAACATGAAGTAGTGCATTTGATACAACTATTACATGTGCTTGAAATTATGCAACATCATATGAAATAAAAATAAGAGATGCAAGTGGGGCAGTAGTAAAGACTATCACATCAAACACAGGTACATACAATGTATCAACAGTTGGTAATTATACAGCAACATGTTATGTAAATGGTCTTGATTCAACAGTACCAGCTTGTGAAACTCCTATTGTGTTACAAGAAACTCCAGTACCAAAAATTACTGTAGATAAAAGAGACGCTAATTCAGAAGATAGAGATGGAGTGACTTGAACAAATGATTCACAAAAAATCTATCAATGAAATAATAGTGTGTTCAAAATCAGAGTAAGAAACAGTGGAACAGAAACTCTTGATACTATTATCTTAGAAGATGAAATGACACAAGCATGTGCTTGACCAGTCACACTTCCAAGTACATATCCATCTAGTTTTTCAAACTTTAAAATGGGATGAAGTGCAGCAGGTATAGATAATACTAATGCTACATTAGAGCCAAATGAATGGTTTGAATATACATGTCAAAAAACTAATGTAGTTGATTGATTTACAAATTCTGTAACTGCAAAAGGTACATGAGTAATATCAGGTACAAATGTTGAAGATGATGATACAACAGAAGTAGTAGTGGTGAATCCAGTATGTACATGAATGAGTGTTGATAAAGTTATGTGAGAACCAACATTTACATCTAACTTTGAATGTTCAGGGACAGATACAGATTCTTACAAAATAGTCATTACAGATTCATCTGATGGTTCAATAGTAGAACAAATTGCCTCACAATCAGGGTCATATGACTTTTCTGAAGATGGAACATATACAGTAAGTTGTTATGTAAATGATCAAACAACAACAGCATGAAGCTGTCAAAAAGATGTTGTGGTTGGTGCTATTGGATGAAATCCAAGTATTACTATCAACAAAATAGATGCAAATTTTGAGGCTGATTATGATGAGGTAACAGGAAATGATACCCAAACAGTAAGAGACTGAGAGACAGCTTTCTTTAAAATTGTAGTAACAAATAATGGTACAGAAGATTTAAAGAATATTGTATTAACAGATCCTAATGCTGCTGCTTGTGCTTGAGAAGTAACACTTCCAAATACGTACCCAGCATGATTTAAGAATTTTTCAATATCATGACAATGAGATCATTCAAATGATATTTTAGAGCCAGGAGAAGTGTTTGAATATACATGTAAAGAACTCAATACAACAAGTAATTATAATAATAGAGCAACAGTTA
>CALDZW010000060.1 GCA_937944175.1 uncultured Candidatus Altimarinota bacterium | reverse complement strand
CCTATTCAATCAAGGAAATAAGGATAAAAATCAAGATTATCCTCTTTGGCTATTTGCACAAATACATCTTTGAAATCACTGGAATAATCCCAACCAAAAAGTATTGGGAGTTCCATTCACGCAAACACTATATGAATATTTTTGGCTTTGAGCTTAGACACTATGGCTTTAATATTTTTCCTCATATCAGTAAGACTCTTTTTTCTGAGCCCATCATTTCAACCAATACATAAAATTGCCATGTCAGCTTCATTATTTTCAAGAATTTCATCAAGTCTTTCGAGGAGCTGAGTTGAAGTATTTCCAGTAATTCAAAAATTCTGTAGTGAATAATTGTATCCATTAGCGGAAAGTTTCCTGTTCATCTGACTTGGATATGATTCATCTGGATCAACCTTGTAGCCAAAAGTAATACTATCACCAAGAGCTAGCACTTTAATCTCTTCTCATTTTTTAGCTTTGTCATAAAATGCTAGATCCTCTCTTTCTCAGCCACAAGAAAAACACACAAATAGTAGTGAAACAAGAATGATGAATTTTTTGAGCATTGTGAGAGAGTTACATAATTATATACTTCCTATTATATGAATAATTTGCATAATACACATTTATCTCCATATTTGGGATATATAATACTTATAACTGAGGACACTCGATGAATATAACAAAAAAAACAAAAATATATACCCTTATTGTCATCCTCTGAATACTTGGTGCTCTTGTCTGAATCACCAGTAAAATAGCACTTGAAGAAATAACCCCCTTTACCTTAGTATTTAGTAGATACCTGATTGCAACTATACTATTACTCCCATGGCTAAAAGTCTTGAAATGAAAATCTGCAAAAAATTATTGAATGTTATTTCTCATATCCCTATGACTAGTGGGAAACATTATTCTCTTTTCTATTGGTGTAAATCATACAAATGTATGAAGTGCCCAAACTATGTATATGGCTCTGCCTCTTCTGACTATAATTTTTAGTTATTTTATTTTGAAAGAACCTATTCAAAAACACAAAGTGATCTGAGTATGATTGTGACTTGCATGAGTATTTTTGATTCTTATTCTTCCAAATATATATAGTTGAGCACTTCAGACATGATCATTTTATGGGAATTTTATTGTCCTAATGGCTGTTGTGTCATGTAGCAGCTATTTTATCTTTTCAAAAAAGTATTCTCAATTTACTCCTATGGAATTAACTATAGGTACAACTGTCACAATCTTGCTTGTAAGCTCCATTCTTGCTGGCTGAGAGTATCTAATGAACTGAAATCTCTATCAAAACCTTACAACAAAATGATTTTTGAATCTCGTGTTACTCGGGGTTGGGTGAACCGTTGGTTTTTACTTTCTGTACCAAAAACTTCTTACTATTGCCAGTCCTACTGAGGCCAGCTTTAGTACCTATTTCTTAGTAATTTTTGCTGTACTCTGATGAAATATATTTTTATGAGAACAAATATGAGGACTTTTTATTGTCTGAGTCATACTTGCTATAGCTTGAGTGTATATTTCTAATAAGAAGGTGGGAAAGTAGAACTCTATTTTTTAAAATAAGTTGCATGAACATCATCTACTTGCTCTAAAAATCTCAGATCATCCCAAAATTTTGGATACGTCTTATTCACACAATCTGGATCAAGAATTTCTAGTTTTTCACTATATTGTTTTTTCAAATAAGAAGCCAGTACTCCAAAAGTCATAGCTATTCTATGATCATCATAGGTTTCTATTTTTACACTTTTGTTCAACCATCCAGTCTTTTTCATTTCTGATCCAAATGATCAAAATTCTCAAATCGTAATTGAGTCTTGAGTAGAAGTTACGTGTACTCAAAGCTTAAGCAGTTCATCCCTCATAGCATCTATTCTGAGGCATTCTTTGAGATTAAGTGTTTTCAGTCAGGTAATTTTGGTATCACCTGAAAGAAAAATAGCTACACTCATAAAGCTCATACTTACATCAGGCATGTCTTCAAAATTAATCTCCCCACCCCCTAACGCTCTCCCTCTTAAGAAGGGGGAAATTTTATCAATTCAACCTGCTTTAAGAGTAGTAGTTTTTCAGTCAGAATAATAATCAAGTCAGAAATATTTTTTTAATATTTCCAAATACTGATAGTCACCCTGTTTACTTTCATCTCACAGATTATCTATAGTGATTCTTCATCCATGAAGTGCTATAAAGTTAGCAATATAACTGAGTGCAGAAGCATCTCATTCTATAGTAATATTTCTCTCAAAATGATCTGTAGAGGTGTTTGGAAAAAACACCTCCTCTTCAGCAGTTCCGTTATTACTAGTAGGGATGTTTTTTCCAAACACCTCTACTCTAAAACTCTTATAATCATTATTTTCAACATGAATTCCAAATTTTTCAAGCTCACAAATAGTCATATCAATATATGGTTTACTCACCAACTCTCAATCTACAATGATCTCTAATCATCAATCTATAAATCATCCAATATTCAAAAGAGCTGTAAAAAATTGACTGGAAACCGTTCCATCCATATGGATAGAATTACTGGTAATCTTTCAACCATGCACAGTAACTGGAGGAAGGTTTCCTTCCCTTGTATCAACCTTGATCCCAAGCTGTTTAATTCCATCAATCAGTGAACCAAGTGGGCGTTCCATAAGCCTATCATCTCAGACAAATGTTACTCTTCACTGGTTCATTAAAGCAGCTAATCATGTTAAAAAACGTATACTGGTTCCTGACTGCCCAAGATATATTTCTAATTCTTGAGAAATGATTTTTTCTTTTCATCAATGTACTACTATTCTCTCTCATCAATCTTGAATTTCAATTCCAAGATCTCTCAAAGCGTTCATCATATATCTGGTATCATCACTTCTCAGTACTCAACTCAAAGTAGTTTTTCAATCACAAAGAGCAGCAAGGATTAAATCTCTATTGGTAATTGATTTTGATCCTGGAAGGGTGAGGTGTTTCATGGGTTTTTATGGTTAAGTTTTTATTATCCTTTCCAATTATTCAGCTTCCAATCATCTACAGTCTTTCCTATTTCAAATGCACATACACTATCTATCTGAATTCCACCTGCATATTTTATAATTTCATATTCTCTACTACATGTAGCATATGAGGTGCAAGGACAGATATTTTCTCAGCACCATCATAATTGTCTAAGGTAATTCATTCTTTCCATAACCTCTTTATATGATTGGTACTCTCACATTATTTCACAATGACTAACATCTTCTATTACATATTCATTCATTATCTCTTACTCTTATCAATTAAATACAAATCCATAAGCACTAATGCTGTCATTGCCTCAATAATTGGAACAGCTCGAGGAAGAACGCAGGGGTCATGGCGTCATCTTATTTGAAAATCAACTTCCTCTCATGAAGTATCTACTGTTTTTTGAGGAGTGTAAATACTAGAAGTTGGCTTAATCGCTACTCTAAAAATTATATCTTCCCCTGTCGATATTCAGCCAAGTATTCATCAGTAATTATTGTTTGGGGAATGAATAAATGGATCATCATCAGGACACCCACAAGGGGTTGTCCCTACATCATCTCATGGCAGGGACACTCCTTGTGGGTGTCCCTTATCTGATACAAACCCTTCATTATAACTCATTCATGTATGATTCACTACATCAAATCATGCTCAATATTCAAATCACTGAACTGCTCATATACTCAGCATAGCATCAGCGAGGCGAGCTTTGAGTTTTCAAAAAGTAGGTTCTCAGAGATTCTTACGAGGATTTTTTACTATGCATTCAAGTATTCAGCCGATGGTATCTCCTTTACTGGCTACTTCTTTAATTTTAGCTTCCATCTTGATAGCTGCTTCTTGGTCAGCACTTCTAATAGCATTATTTTCTATAATACTCAAATCTATATTTTCTACTGTAATATCTGCTATTTGTTTGGTATATCAAAAAATCTTTGTTCCACATTCTTCTAGTAAAAATTGTTTAGCTAATGCTCAAGCTAAAACTCTAGAAGTCGTTTCTCTGGCACTACTTCTTCCTCAACCTCTGTAATCCCTTACTCAATATTTCTGATGGTATGTAAGATCAGCATGATTAGGACGAAAAAGATTTTTTATATTTGTGTAGTCTTTAGATTTTTGATTACTATTATAGATAATCATCATAATTGGATGCCCCGTCGTTTTTCATTCAAAAATTCCGGAAACTATCTGATAATCCTCAGTTTCTTTTCTCTGAGAAACTAGAATTGATTGCCCTGTTTTCCTTCTATCAAGCTCATGTCTGATATTTTCCATATCAATAGAAAAGCCTGCAGGAAATCAGTCAATAGTTACTCAAATAGCCTCTCAGTGTGATTCTCAAAAAGTAGTAATTTGTAATATTTTTCAGAAAGTGTTCATAATATTTATTTCTTGTTTCTTTCCATTATAATTAATAGAAAGATGCCTAAAAGGCAAAAAGGGTTAATAATTAAAAAAGTATTTCTTATAATTATAAGAAATACTTAGTATTGGGCAACAATTTATTTATACCACCTCATAACCACAAATTGAGCTCATTCAACATCTCAGTAATTACTTACTGGTGTTCTCTTACTCATTACTTCTCAGAGTGAGTCTTCAATCTTTCTAATTTGAACTCATGGAGTCAATGATTTATCAGTATATGATACTGCACTCTCTACTGTATTCTCTTCATCAAGCACTATAAGCATATGACCTCTCCAAACAATTACATCTAGTGGTTTCAACATTGGAGTAATTTCTTCTAATGTCTTTCATGCTATATCTAATCTTTCACCATGCTTCACAAGCCATGAAGTATTTCTTGGAGTATTACCATTTGATATCCAATAGAGTAATCCTGAGCAGTCAACTCACGTAAGTTTCCATTGAGATTTTTTTGTTTCTGATATTTCTGATTTTGGTGGAAACACTTCTAGAAGTTTTGGTATTCACTCTGGAGCATTTCATCCCCATACATAATCTACTCCTACAATTGAGCGAAGCATTTCAATCATTTTTTCTTCTGATGGAAGATTTTTTACTCGATCATTATGTTTTTCTCTTTGTACTTGAGTCAAAAATGATCCATGAACAAAGGTGTCATTTGTTACTGGATATTCTTTTGTTGTTACTTGATAGACATCATCTGAAACTTTTTTTATTACTTCAAATACTGTCCCACTTACTGCAACATGCTCAACAGCATCAATTTCTCAATAATCATCAAAATTAAGACTGTTTCCATCTTTTCATCCAAACTGTGCTTTAAAATCTGAATCATAGAGAATTGGAGTTGGTCATGAAGCAAGAGCATATGTTCCAACTGTATATTTTGCATCAATATCAGCTTCTAATTTTTCTAACAGTGCTACAATTCTTTCATTATTACTCTTGGCCTGAATAGTATCTATTCTATCAAGAACTCTTCAGATTATTTTTTCTCCCCTTACATCAAATACCTTAAATAAGGCAGTTTCTAAGTCAGTTATAACCTTGTTATCTTTTGTTGTAAGTTCATAAGCACTTGTTCCTGCAACACTTGCAACCAAGACTAATAATCATGCTAACACCTTAGTATAATTTCTCATATCATTATGTTATTATAAAATAATACAATTTTAGTATAACAATAAATATAAAGTTACAATATATTATCATTCTCTTTTGGCTATCATAAAAATAGTTTTCATAGTTTCAGAAAGCTCTCTATTCTCTATTAAGACACCTGTTGAAATTCCTTTTAGATTTAAAATCAACACCTTATTATCAAATACACTAATGCTTGAGTTAATTTCTCAAAAAAGTGCTTCAGGAAATATTTTTAATTTTCTGAAATGTTTTGTATCCAGTTTTTGTAATTGTCTTTCTCTTTCTCAGTCACTTCATATAGAATCGCAAAACACATTTCTTTTGACTCTTTGGTCCATAAAATTATTCATAAACTCTTCTCAGAAAGCTTCCACTAAATCACTATGAGCCCCAAATTCATAAAATATTTCATAATTCAGTAACTGTTGATAATACTTCTTACACTGATCAACTCAATCAATAAACAATATTTTTGGTTTTGAAATACTATTTTTATTTTTTTCTTTAAGTATTGGTAATATTTTCTGTAAGGCTTGTTGCTTATTAGAGAGTTCTTGAGTAAATGTTTCTTCAAACATACCTACATCTATCTCATAATATCATGTTTTTCATCTACATGATTTTTTCAGTATTCCTCTCTTCCATAAATTATCAGCTAAAAAATTAATGCTTGATTTTGGAAGTCCTAAATTTTTGGCAATTTCTGATGCAGGTGATACTCCATAATTACTTAGATAGACATATACTTCTATTTCTTTAGTGTTTAATCAAAATGTTTCTAAATATTGCCTCATCGACGATAATTATTGATAATATAAATTATATTATACTTTACTTTCCTTTATATATCAATACTTTTATATATGCATATACTAACATAATTAACTGATAATATAATAAAATATGAACCCAACTACTCTTACATACTTAGAAGACACGTATCTTTTTGAAGATTCAGCCTCTATTATTGACTCATGATCAAATGAATTCTGAGAATATATTATTCTTAACACTACTATCTTTTATCCTCAAGGGTGATGACAACCAACTGATACTTGAATCATATCAATAAATTCAAGCAGCTCACAATTTGAAGTCTCCATGGTAAGACTTGATGCAGAAGGAATAGTCTATCACTATGGGGTTATTTCTGATTGATGAGATATTAGTCAGTTTGATAATCAAGAAGTGACACTAACAGTTACCTCTGAGAGAAGAATTACAAATGCCAAAAATCATACAGCAGGACATATCATTGATATAGCTGTAAAGAATATATGATTAGAATTAATCCCTACAAAATGATATCATTTTGAACCTGGTTCATATGTTGAATATGCTTGAATAATTGAATGACTTTGAGAATGAACTATCAGAGAAGATATTATAGATAAACTCAATGAAGAATTAACACGTCTAATAAGGGGTTCTCTTAGTATTATTGTTGAGAACTGAGATTGAAATATTGATTCTTCAGATTCTCCTGAGTGAAAGAGCTACAGGTTTGTATACATTGAATGATATAAAGGTTACTGATGTGGGTGTGGTTGAACACATGTAAGTAATACTTCTGAGCTTTGAAGCATTAGCATAAGAAAAGTAAGAGTAAAAAAATGAAATACTCAGATTAGCTACATAGTAGAATAACTATCCCTATCTGCCTTTGAACTATCTTTCTGCTAAAACTTTAAGTTCAGAAAATAGAAGAATATTTCATATTCTGTCAATTTTCATTTACCTTAAGCCTAAGAGAAAGAAACGATTTCTATTTTTTTATAACATTATCAAAATTCTTAGTATCAAGAAGTGTTGAAAGAACATCATCATCACTAAAATCTGAAGTACTATATTGATCAGTCTTTTTGACAACTGGAGGTACTATTCAACTAGATTTAGCTGAATCAATATTTTCTATTTTTTTTGTAAGATGTTCTGATTTTTTGCTTACAGATTCTGTAACAACTTTCTCTTTATTTCATAGCAAGTCATCTATTTTACCTACATCATATTTATTTTCATTTGATTGAATGAGATCAGAATTTGAAGGCAGATCTTCATGAGAATGAATACTATGCTTGTCTTCATCTGATTTTCCTATGATTCAAACTTCTTCACTAGCATCATCTTTTGAGGCTGGTGAAAAGTTTACAGATGATGATTTATGATTCTCAAGAGTCTTTCTTTTCTTTCTCATAAAGTAAAATACTGCAATTCATATTGCTATAACAATAGCTCCAATAAGCATAAATATATTATGAAAGATCATACCAACAAGAATAGTCATTCCTGATAATAGTAATGCAGCAACAAATGTCACTCATCAACTAATAGCTCTTCCAAAACGAGCTAGAGGTGGGAGAATAGATAAAATTGTAGTAATTACTCATAGAACTAACTGTAATCAAATCCACATCATCAAAAATCATACTCCTCTCATAATCCATAGCATCATCAAAAATTCAGTATGCAATGTTTCAATTGATGACTCTCTATCTGTATCAAATAAATGATAGATACTTGATTCCTCATCATGAGTATATCTGACAATTTCTTTTCATTGTACTTTTCAGAATATAGTTGAGAATGTATCAGAATGAATAACTTTGTAACTAATTCTCATATCTCAAACTTGTGGTGACTGTATAGTACCATTTCAAATGAATAGATAGTTTCACTCTTTAGTATATTGTTGTAAATCATCTCATGACTGGAGTTCAACCTCTGCTTCATTTTCACCTTCTTCTATTATTCTCTCTTCTTCATCACTTTTTTCTGCTCCTAGTTTCTTCTGCTCATCATTTTCTACTTCTTCTTTTGTTACTATTCATTCCACTTTTTCAACTCATTGTGCTACTCATCATGCTTCAAGTGCTTTTGCTTCTGCCTTTGCTTCATTTCTTTTTCTAATTCTCTCTTGAAGTGAGAGTTTTTTTGCAGATTGCCCTGAATCATTTGTTTCTTCTGTTGGATCTTCTACTAGTTCTTCTTTCTGAAGCATTCATTCTATTGCTTCTGTTGCCTTATTATGTGTTTCAACTGTATTAGTACTTTCTCACACCGGGATAAGCATTTCTTTTGTGAGACTCAAAGATTTTCATCAAGGAAGTCTCAGTCCTGATATCTTCATAGTGTATTCTCCAATTTTTGCCTCAGTAATCTTATTAGAGGAAGAATCAATTGTCTTCTCTGGATTTTCATGTCATTCAGGACGTTCAAAGTTTCTAGAATTACTTGGAGACTCATCCCACTTTTTTTCATATGTGTAGCTGGTAGTAGTTGTTTTACTTCAGCCATAATTCTCTTGTGTATCAGAATCTTTTTTTTCTACCCAAGAATACATTTCAACAATTCTTTTCACATAAATGTAATCTCAGGCTACCAAAAACATATCATCTCCTATTACTTCGTCTGTAGTAATTTTTCAAGAATGAGAAACAAATTGTCAATCAAAATCTCCTCCTGCATTCAGTTCAACACTTTGTGCAGCTATTGTAGAAAGATCAACTCTTCATTCATTGGTAAATAATACATAAAATGATCCCACAAATAATAGAATTCAAAATATGGTACCAAAAAATGCTCCTTTGATGTGGTCAAAAAAACTTGTATGTGTTACTTTTGTAAAGCTATCAGACATATAGAAAAATTTATGAAATACCTTAATTACATATAAAATACCATAAAAAAACAATATATGCAAAGATTTCATATATTGTTTTGAATAAAATTTTACTTTTGTCTATCTTGCTAAAATATAGGAAATAAAGCTATTGTATATTTGTTCTAAGAACTCCTTTCTCTCTGGTCCTATTTTCTCAATATGAAACACTCATGGTGTATCTAACAGAGTAAAACTGATATTTGCATCTACATTTTTCTTATCATTAAGCATTTTTGAATAAATCTCTTTGAATAAAGCCTTCCTGCATATTTCAAAACTTCATTCTTGAATATCCTCTTGTAGCAACAATTTACTATATATGAAGGCATTAATATCATGTAAATCTTTATCATCTAAAAATCAAAGTACATTTGAAAGAATATTTACATAGAGCATTCCAAATCACACACATACTCCATGTGATAACTTGAAATCCGCCACTGATTCTAGAGCGTGTCCAAATGTATGACCATAATTAAGAAATTTCCTTACTCACATTTCTGTTTCATCCTCTATAACAATAGACGCTTTTACTGAAACATTTCTTGAAATAATGTTATTAAGTTCTCATCCTTGTAGGGGGTGAATGCATTCACCCCCTACTAATAGTAGCTTTTCTCATTCCTTTTTAAATTCTTCATAATATCCCCTACTATCAAGGAGACTATGTTTTAATCATTCAAAGTATCAACTCAGTATTTCTCACTCAGGCAATGTTTTCAAAAAACTGGAATCAATAAAAACTCTCTTTGGTTGTTTAAATGCTCCTATAATATTTTTTGTAGCTCCAAAATCAACTCCTGTTTTCCCTCCAACAGATGAATCAAGCATAGAAAGAAGCGTTGTTGGTATCTGAATGACATTCATTCATCTCTTATAAACAGCCGCTGCAAAGCCTGCCATATCTCCAATGACTCATCACCCAAATCACACTAAACAGTCATTTCTATTAAATCCTCACTGCATAAGCTGCTTACATATATCTAAAACATATTTTACATCCTTATACTGCTCTCAAGAAGGAATTACAATGTACTGAACGTCTGAATTCAGATCTAGTTGAGAAATAAAATTTTCATAATGCAATTTTTCGATATTCATATCAATGATAAATAGTACCTTAGAAAAATTTTTTTTATTGAAATACCCTGAGAACTCTTTTGCTACATTTTCAGAAAAAACTATGTCATAAGAAGTATCAACTTCTTTTTTTAGATTGACACGAAAATTGTTAGTCATAGTGTTCTCATTAGTAATTACAGCATATGCTCTCACAGGACTTCAGTCTCATTCCTTTATTTTTAAGGGCATTCCATAGAAAGTAAAACTATCAGGTAGTAAATCTACATTGAGAAGTCTCTCAAAAGAAATTATTCATTGCTCCAGTAAATACCTCTCAAT
>CALDZW010000059.1 GCA_937944175.1 uncultured Candidatus Altimarinota bacterium | reverse complement strand
GATGATGAGGATGATTCTACTATTGGAATAGTAAATGATATCTTTCTGCATGCTTTAGCTAAGAAAGCTTCTGATATACATATTGAACCACGTGAGAAAGTGCTCAAGATACGTTTTAGGGTTGATGGCTACTTCATTGTATATAAGGAGTTCCCTGCAAGCCAAAAAGAATCTATTCTTGCAAGGATCAAAATTATGTCCTATCTAAGAATAGATGAGCATAGACAACCACAAGATGGGAAAATTAATTACAGATTGTTTGGTGGAAAGAGTATTGATATGAGAGTATCTGTACTTCCTACTATATATGGTGAAAAGTGTGTTATCAGATTATTAAAAAAAGATGATAAGCCGCCTGAGCTTTCAAGCCTTGGTATACTCCCCTATAATATGGTAAAATTGAAAAAGCATCTGTGAGACAATTTTGGGATGATTCTTGCTGTATGACCCACATGATCTTGAAAATCAACGACACTGTTTTCTATGTTGAGCCAGTATGATGCTGGAGAAAAAAATATCTCAACCTTAGAGGATCCTGTTGAATATAGAATAGATTGAGTAAATCATACACAAATTCATCCTATGATTGAGTTCACGTTTGCTAAGTGACTCAGAAGTCTTTTGAGACAAGACCCCGATATTATTATGGTATGAGAGATCAGAGATGATGAAACAGCACGTCTTGCTGTGGAAGCTTCTATTACTGGTCATGTAGTATTTTCTACACTCCATACTAATTCTGCTGTTCATACAATACAAAGACTGATGAACCTATGAGTTGATCCATTGTTGATCTCCTCATCTTTGAGAATTATTATTTCTCAAAGACTGGCTAGAAAGTTGTGTAAAGAATGTAAACAGGCCTATACTCCAGACAAGAAAATTGAATCTCATATTATATGAGAGATCTGAAGATATATAAAGAAGAAAGAGAACCTAAAACTCTATAAAGCACATCCAGAGTGATGCAAAAAATGTAATAATACATGATACAAATGAAGAATTGGACTCTATGAAGTACTCGAAATGAGTAGTAAAATTGAAGCCTTAATGCTCAAAAATGCGAGCAGAACACAATTAGAAATTCAGGCTGTTGGAGATTGAATGGTTCCTATAAAAGAGGATGCTCTTCTTAAAGTAGTACTCTGAGAAACAAGTTTGGAAGAAGTCCTCACAACTCTCTGACACTAACATAAGATGAAATTCCTCCTAAAATAAAACATACTATTGTCAACTAAAAAATAAAAGATTTTACATATTTTTCTTGATTCATATAATATTGTGTGATATTATTTATAAGTCAAAAGGAGATTATGAATGTAGCACTTGAAAGCTTATTTACTAAGCATGAAATATCTAAAAAGGATTGCCATGAGCTCCGACAGATATTTATGCTACTTCCGAGTGAAAAAAAACAATTTATCCTTGATAACTTTGTTATTATTGCATCAAAGATAAAAAAAATTGAACAAAATACCATTATAGAACAAGAAATACTGCTCGATTCTATAATACCAGAAATACAAAAAATCACACAAAAATAAATACTACTAAAACAAAAAACAAAGATGTCATCTCCTACTAGCACCAAGCTAAATACCCATTTTAAAAAACAAAGCAGAAAGCTTTCTCACTTGGAGTACCTTGATCAAATACTTTGATCAATTCATCCAGTTCATTTTGAGAAGGTAATTTCAATGAGAAAAGACATTGAACTAGCTCTTTTGAATAATCCAGAAAGTAAAACTGAGGTTGTGGCCTATCTTTCATGAGTACATAAAAAAATTCAGAACATTGAAAACCAACACAACCAACAAATACATAATGAAATTCAAACAGCTGTGGCTGCATAAATATTTCATTTTTCACAACTCTCTATATACTACATATTATTACTCATAAATAATAAATAATGTATTCAGAGAGTTTTTTCATTACACAAAATATTGGAAATAATGCACTCAGTTATGATGCAAGAAAAAAGTCAGGATCAATCACACAACTCTATGTACCCTCTCTACAAAGAATAAACTCTATAGATGAAGTTCACCTCTTAGATAGCTCTAGAAGTAGTAAGTATATTACCTTTGAAGATTATGGTTTTGATGATAATTTAAGCACATGCTATGGTCTAAAAAATTTCTATGAGCTTGATTCTCCACTGGGAAAAAATATTTCATGAAAGATTCCAAAAGTGTATCTGTTTGACAATCATAATCATGCTCTGTATTTTTGGTATCTAGCAAAACATAATTGAGATATAAGAGACTGATCTACACTCTATCATATAGATGAACATGCTGACTATAGAGATCCTTGAGAATATATCTCTACATCAGATGTCAATAATTTAGAAAAAGTATTTCAATATACCAATTTTTCAAAAATTAATGTTTGAAATTATATCATTCCAGCTGAGAAACAATGACTTATTTCTGAGACTATTCAAATTCGCAGTTCAGCTGATCTAGAAAATTATCAACTCAATACCCCCATCTTACAAAAGAAGAGCCTAGGGGGTAGAGTTATTCTCAATATTGATCTAGATTTTTTTCAACCTGACCTTAATTTTATTGACTATGACCAAAAGAAAAAAGTAATTTATGATATTATGAAGTATGCAGATGTTGTTACTGTGGCTACTTCTCCATTTTTTATTGACCAAAAATTAGCTCTAGAAGTCTTCAAAGATTTATTTTACAAATAATAAATAATAAATATACTTTGGCTCAATAAAGAGAATAGTATAGTTATTCTCTTTTAATTTATATAATTACATAGTTCTATGAAAATTGAAAGAAAGGATTTAGAAAAATCAGTAGTTGAACTTACTATTGAAGTAGAAACAAAAAGTGTTGCTAAATTTAGAAAAAAAGCAATCGCTTACCTCAAAGATAATGCAGATATCAAAGGATTCAGAAAATGACATATTTCAGAAGAAGTGATACTCAAACACTATTGAGAAGAATATGTGGCACAAATGACTATAGATTTTTCTATTGATTCAATTTATCGTGAAGCATTAAAAAAAGAAAAAATTATGCCTGTGGCTCAGTGAGAGATTAAAGAAATAATATCTCAAGATCCACTTATTATCAAGATGGAAGTGGAAATTTTTCCAACAATAGAGATTGATGCTAAATATAAAAAAATTAGCCTTACAAAAAAAGAAGTAAAAGTAGCTAAAAAAGAAGTAGATCAAGCCATTAGTGACATTGAGACAAAATTTACAAGTTTTGTAGAAGCCACTGACACTAAAGCAAAAGTTGAAATGTGAGATAGAGTGACTATTGATACACAAGGTTTTGATAAAAAATGAGCCCCTCTAGAAAATACTGATATGAAAGAGTATCCTCTTGTTCTTGGTAGCTGAATGCTTGTTCCTGGATTTGAAGAAGGGCTTGTTGGATCAAAGAATGGAGATGAAAAGAAGCTTCCAATAGAATTTCCTAAGGATTATCATAATGCCGATTTTGCATGAAAAGATACAGAATTCACAGTCACTATTAAAAAAATTGAAAAAGCTCAAAAACCAGAATTTACTCCTGAATTTATTGAACAACTTCGTGGTAAAAAATTAGATTTTGATGGTTTTAAAGATTTATTAAAGCAAGAAATATTTGATACAAAAGATGCTAATTCTAGAATGGAAGAAGAGTCAGAACTTATTGATGAACTGTTAAAACTTACAAAGCTTGAAATTGGTGATAAAATGCTTGGAGAACAAATGAAGAAGGTCTTTGAAGAGATTAAACAAAATATGGCACAAGATAATATCAAAATGTGAGACTATCTTGAATCACTCAAAATGTCAGAAGAACAGTACATGGACACTAATGTGAAGCCAGTAGCTCTTAGAAGACTTCAATGAGAACTTATCTTACACAAAATTTGAGAACTTGAGCCTAAAAAGGTTGAAGTATCTGATGAAGAAATGAATACAGAGATTGATAGAATTAAATCTGGGTTCCAAAATCCTGAGGTTCTAGAAAGACTAGAAAAACTCTATACTCCAGAAAACAACTACTATCAAGAACTAAAAACTCGTCTTGGATTCAGAAATCTTATTGAAACATTTTTTAGTAAGAAAAAATAAGAAACAATTCAAAAAACTCTTCATAAATTATGAAGAGTTTTTTTAGTTTTCAAGAAGTCTCTATTCAAATATTAGAACTTGTTTCTCCTAATAGGAGAAAATTTCCGGAAGCACAAATGAGAAGTGTTACACTACTAAATTAACAAAATCAGTGCTATCAAGTGAGAATTCTCCTTTCACTTTATATTTATCTACTTCTTCTATTTTTTGCCCCAGAGTGTTGAGAAAAATATCTTTTCATTCTCCATACGGTATTACAAGTTTTGCCTCTATATTTTCAAAAAGTTTAGCTGCTTGTTTGGTTCAAATGATAATTAAAATATCTACATCTCAGAAGAATGTAAGAATTTCTTCTTTCAGTTCAAAACTATCATTTCAGATTACCACTAACCTCTTCCCTTCTATGAGAAAATTATAGTAGAGATTTCAAGCATATTGTTTTACCTCTACTAAGATACCTGATTTTTCATATTCTCATGCATAATTAATATCAAGGCCTCCTAAAAGGATCTTATTAGTAGCAGGATCAAATTCTAAAGTGGTATTATTTCCATCTTTAATACAAAGCTTATCTTGTGTGTATTGAAGTTCTAACATTGGATAATTATAATGGTATATTATATAAAGTATGTTCTATTTCTTGATACGATTCCTTTTAGGTCAAAACGAAGTGAAAGTGATGGTATTTTTTTTATATTAATCCAGTCATATCAAACAAAACGTTCTTCTTTTCTCGGTACTGGAGTCCTTGTTCCATGATACTTTACCAAAAACAAATACACATCTTTATCTATTAGTGGCTTTCATGGAAGATATCCTGCCATAAATCTATAGTTCAGTTTGGTGATAAATTTTATCACTTCAAGGTCTGATTCAAGTATTCAAGCTTCTTCCCCTATTTCTCTGAGAGCTGTATCTTTTGCTATTTCATTTGCTTCAATTTTTCATTTTGGAAGAACATATTCTTCTTGTTCTTTTGAGTTAAGCCACTTCAGTAAAAGTATCTCAACAACATCATCTCGTTTTCGGTATACAATACCTCAAGATGACTTTTCATGTTTAGTTTTCATATAATGTAACATTTTTCAGGATAAAATTACAATTATGATACTAAAAAAGTTGAAAATTACAAATTCTTTTTTCCTTTTATATAGACAAAAATAAAGGAAAAATGTCTGTAATATATCATTTTTTTTCTAAAAGTATCTCATATTTTTGTCAGGAAAAAATATATATGATACACTGGAAATACAACAAAAATAAAAATAAAAACACTATAATGACTACAAATAAATCAAATAACCCAGAAGAGCTCTTTGATATTCTTGCAGCTATTGAAGTTCCAGATAAAAAAATTCAAGAAAATATTATTAAAAACACAAAAGATAAAGAAATAGATGATGAGCACTCAACAAATAAACAAGCTCCTATGAATAGTGAACAAAATCAAATTGATTGAACAACTATAGCTCAGTGAGATTCTGATGAAGTTGGTAGTCTCTCAATGAATACAACAGTTGAAACTAGATTATCAGAATCTGACAAAAAAATAGCACAAAAAGAAGTGAAGCCTTCAATGCTTTCTAATTGAATATTTGCTCTACGTTATGTACTCACTTCTGTGTTTATATTCTCTGTTCTCTTACTGACAACAAACTATTCAGCCTATCTTGATATTGCAAAAAGTTATATATTTGAGGATGAAATTAATAGACAAACAGAAACTCTTCTTAATTCAGTGAGTGCTTGAGAAATTAATGCTGAAGAGCAACCTATCAAAGAAGAAGTGATAAAAAAAACTAAACAACAAAGAAAAACTGAATTAAAAAAACAAGAAGAAAAATCAGATATCAAAGAAGACAAATATGCTATAAAAAGATTAGTAGCTCACATGAATAAAGAAGAAATTGATCTTTCTGTCTCTCTTGTACCATATGAAAATAGAATTGTTATTCCAAAAATAGGAAAAAATATACCACTCATTGATGTGCAAGAAACTCAAGTAGAAGGGAAAAAGCAACTTGATAACATATTTATGAAAGAGCTTGAAGAATGAGTAGTTCGTTATCCTGGTAGCGCTATTCCTTGAGAAAAATGAAATGCTTTTGTATTTGGTCATTCTTCAAATTTTCCATGGATTGCATGAGAATATAATGATGTCTTCTCTCGTCTTTGACAAGTTGAAGAATGAGATATAGTATTTTCATATTACTGACAAAAAAAGTATACATATAAAATTATTGAAAAAGCTGTTATTAAACCAACTGAAGTAGATATACTTAAGAGAAATAAAGATGTAAGTGAATTGACACTGATGACTTGTTGGCCAATAGGAACAACACTTAATAGACTCATTTTAATTGGAGAACTAATTGAAGAATAAACATGGATGTACTGTATACACAGCCTGAAAAAACACCTCAAGAAATACTTGAGAGTATCACATATATTTGAGTCGATAATATGGTGTGAATGATTATCATGATAGTACTTATAATTTTTACTATTGTTTTTATCAACTTCCTTTTTCCAATAGCTCATGTATTCAAGGATGAATGGAAAAAGAAAAAATCAAAAGCCAAAAGAAAAAGTATGGTGAAACAAATTGCTCTTCAAAGAGAAATAGAAGAAGAAATAGAAAAAACATTCTAAATTATAGAATGTTTTTTTAGTTACTAATTAATTTTATAAATAACAACTTTTTGTAACTTAGAATCAAATGAAGCTCTTTCTACATGTACTTTTGTAAGACCAACATAGTGTTTTGTATCATCTAAAAGAAAACTCAGTTCTGATCTATATTTCTGAAAATCAAGTGTATCAACAACTAAGTAATCAATGTTATTATGCCTTGCATAATCAAGCAATGATTCTAGAGATGATGTATATGGAGTAATAAATCTCTTTTGAGTACCTGAATAATATGTAGTGACTGGGAAGCGCTCTAAAATACGTACATTCTTGAGATGATTATATTTTGAAATAGCTTCTATTGTACAATCCTGTCATCTACATTTCTTTGTCTTTTGAGTAAGGCTTTGAGTATAGGAATTTTCCTTAAGCCACTCTCAAGCTTTTTTCTTAATGGTGTAGTAATCATCTCTGTCAGCATAAGTATTACTGTATGCTGATATTCATAATATATAAATAATCAGCACTACTGCTCATGAGATAATTTTTAATATTTTATAGGCAGATACATTTTTTGTATCAATATTTTTTTTACTGAATCCTGTAAATGTAAACGTTATAAATGAATCAAGAGTCTGAATACCATATACTAATACTATTAGAAATAGTGGTAAGAAAATTAAAAAATATCTATTTAGGGTAAAAAATAATGTAAAGAATATAGAGGCTATTATAAAGAAACTCAATAGCAGTACTGGAAAATCTTTATTCCTTCTCCTAAACAAATTAATATATCATATTACAAAAAGCACAAGTGGCACAAGCAATAATAGAAAAAAAAGCTTATTCTTATAAAAGAACTTTGATCATTCATTATAATACAACTTTGCTGCATCTCAGAGTAAAATATGAGGTAAGTTTTGACTATATAATTTTTTTTGGTTTTCTCACCAATTTGATGTAAATCTTCCAACATCTTCAGTAATATACTCTTTCAGAGAAATGTTTTGAGATGGTGTATTATAATCAAGTCATCCAGCAAATCACGCTATCAGATTTTTATTATCAGGAGT
>CALDZW010000058.1 GCA_937944175.1 uncultured Candidatus Altimarinota bacterium | reverse complement strand
TGAGAAGTAACATATAGAAAAGTAAGTAGATGGGATAAAGCAATAAGATGATATATATATTGAGAATAATACTCTTCTAATACCTTGAAAAAAGATTCAGTAATATACTGAATCTTTTTTCATTACATCAACTACTAGGGGTAAAATGTTTTTCAAAAATAAAAAAAGTACTATTTAGACAATATATACTTTCTCAATAACTAATAACTATTCACTAATGAATGCTCATTGCATTGTTAATTTTATACACAACTTGACTAATTGGACTGATAGCTTTATGAAGCTTTTCTCTATAGACTATAAGGTCTTCTTTTATAAGCTCAAGTAGAATATGAATTCAGAGATTACTTTCATATCAAATATATGATTCAAATGCAAGGTTAAAGACAAGTTGAGCATGGTCAGATTCTTCAAGTATCTCTTGTTGTTTACGTGCATGCTCTCTAGCAATGTATGTTATTCAGTAAGTCTGTACTTCTAGTTCAGATGGTGATTTTTCTAGTACATTATTAATATCTGCATAGTAATCCTTCATATATTCTAAATAAAACCTATACTGACAAAACTGATACATTGATTCTGTTAACACTTCTTTCTTTGCATAAATACTCTTTTTATTAATATTTTTACAATTCTTGTTTTTTCAAAGATTCTTTAATTTATTAAGTTGTAGTTCTATTTTTCTTTGCATTTTAGATGATGTTGATCATGTTTTATCAATCTTTATAAGTTTTTGCTTAATAAGGTTTAGAGTATTTTGTTGAATCATCATAATTGAACAAGCATATATTCAATTTTGATTTTCTCTATATCTAAACTGGGCTTTTTCAAATATATTCTCCCCTACTTTAAGGGTATCTGGTGTTTCAAATTTTTCTACTCTATAAGAGACTTTTTCTGGTTTATATTTTTTACAATGATTTGTGCTCTGACATGTATATTTTTCATATCATGAAAGTGTTTCACAATTTTTTAACTCTGCTGAAACTGTCTGTATTGAGGGTACAATACTGATTATAAAAAGAGTAAGTATGTAGAAAAAAGTCTTCATATGTACAAATATTGTTTTTATTTAATTATTCCCTGAGACTGTATTAAAGAATGATTTCATATAGTAGTAATGATTTTATAGTTTTTTTCAGGAGTTTCAAAGTTTAATGCACTTTTTACAAATAATTGAGAATGTCATCAATGATTTATAAGCTCTAATCTACTGACTGGATAAGCTCAACTCAGTTCTCCACTAAATGATTTAGAATAATTTATAACTCATGAGGATGTGCTTATAAGTGTGTTCATATCAGCTCATTTTTCATAATTATATTCAACAGCTCATCAGTTAATGACTCATAGTTCTACATCAAAATCTGTAGTTCAAGTAAATGTAAGAATATGTGTATCTCACTGCTTCATTCAAAGAATAATCTCCTTATTATCTTCAAAAATAATAACTGTATTTTCTCATATAATACTGTTTTTTCAAAGTTCAAATGCTTCTTGTATTTTTTCTTTTTGTGATAGTTCAATTAAACTCTCTCCTCAAAGCTTAATATTTTTATGAATTTTGGTTGAAAGAGTTATGAAACTCAAAGCTACTATTATGCTTAAGAACATACTCCATAATAATATGGATCACTGCTTTTCCAGTTTTTGCATAAAGCAATTTTTTATGCTAAAATAGTAATATAAAAACTATACTCTCTATAGTATAAAAATAAATATTATAAATACAAAAATATGTCTGACAAAAAAAATGATCCAATTACTACAAAAGATGAACAACATAAATCAAAAAAAACAAAATCAAGCACTTCATGAAAGTCATGACATGATGTTGAGTCTCAACTTGAAAAACATGGAAAAGAACTCTGGTACAATGTTGAGAAAGAGGAACAATTAAAAAATGACAGGAGTCTAGCGTCTGATACAGATGAACTGTGAGAAAGTAATGATACAAAAACCTTAAGTGAAAAACAGTTAGAAGAAATGGCTGAGAAAGTGATTGATGCTGAGAAAGTTTCATATTTCTCTAAAATGTTTTCAAAAATTGAAGATAAGGTCCTCACTTCAATCAATGAACAAAAAGCTGATGATGCCTTAAAAGAAGTAACTATATGAGCTCTTTACCTATGATGATCAGATATGCACTATGATTGCTATGAAGAAAAAATTATTCTTCGTTTTAGAATAGATTGAGTACTCGTTGATATTTTTGAACTTACCCACTCTCAATACAAACTTTTGCTTGAAAGACTCAAGTATTCATCTTCATTAAAATTAAATATCACTAATGTCCCTCAAGATTGAAAATATGAAGTTGATATTGAATGAAAAAGAATTTGAGTTAGGGTATCAACTCTTCCAACAAAATATTGAGAGAATATTGTTTCTAGAGTGCTTGACAGTGATAAAGCTATTATTGATTTTGAACAGCTTGGTTTTTTCTGGACATCTAAAAGAATGGTTGATAGAGCCATCAGTAAAAGAAATGGTCTTATACTTGTGACATGACCCACTGGCTCATGAAAAACTACTACCCTCTATACAATGGTTTCTAAGCTTAATACAAGAGAAAAAAAAGTCATCACTCTTGAAGATCCTATTGAATATGAACTTCCTTGAATTGTTCAATCAGAAGTTGATGAAAAGTTATGATTTACATTCAAAAAATGACTCAAAGCACTTCTTCGACAAGATCCAGATATCATCATGGTATGAGAAATTAGAGATTTTGAAACACTCAATATTGCTACTTCAGCTTCTCTTACTGGTCATTTGGTTCTTTCTACACTTCATACAAAAAGTGCTGCTGAAACATTAGATAGAATTATTAACATGGGACTTCCCTCATATATACTTGCCTCTGCATTGGATACTATTATTGCTCAAAGACTGGTGAGAAAAATATGCAGTGAATGCAAAGTTGAAAAAGAGAAGACTCCAGAAGAACAGGCAATCATCGCTGCCATGATGACTGAAATTGGTATGGGGTCAATTCCAAGTGAGCATGTAAAACTCTATGAGTGAACATGATGTGAAACATGTAATTGAAGTGGGTATAAATGAAGAATTGGTATATTTGAAACTATTACATTCACACATGGACTCAGAGAGATAATTAGAGAGTGATGATCAGTGAAAGAGATAATTGCTGAAGCCAGAAAATGAGATCTGATCACTATGAAAGAAGACTGAGT
>CALDZW010000057.1 GCA_937944175.1 uncultured Candidatus Altimarinota bacterium | reverse complement strand
CAGTTTATTAAGGAAATCTATGATGCCTTTAATAGCTATGATGAAATGAAAAAGCATATAGAAAAAACTGACTTGAGTTCTGATAGATTTGCAGCTTTCAAAATCAAAGAATGATACAAAGCTCATAAATCAGCAACACTTGAAGAAGCTAAAAAACTTAATGAACGTTCGAGGCTGAGAGTTATTGGAATGGCTATTGAGACTCGTCCTGATTGGGTTACACCAGAAGAAATTTTTAATCTGAGAAGGTATTGAGTAACGAGAGTTGAAATTGGCTACCAAACTACTGATGATGAAATTAATGCCCTTAATAAAAGGTGACATGGAAATAAAGAAAGTATTCTCGCCACTAAAATGCTCAAAGATGCTTGATTCAAAGTAGTCGCTCATATGATGCCAAATCTCCTTGGATCAACTCCTGATGGAGATAGAAAATCTATGCAAGAGATCTTTGATAACCAACTCTACAGACCAGATGAACTCAAAATCTATCCAATGATGGTAACAGATATGTCAGAACTCACTCAGGTTTGGAAAGATGGAGGTTTTACTGCTTATGATGATGAAACACTTATTGAACTTACAGCAGATCTAGAAGCTATGATTCCAGAATATGTACGTTTGAATCGAACGTACAGAGATATACCTGCTACTGAAATCCTAGAATGATCAATTATTGCAAACCTCAGACAAATTGTAGAAGGACGACTAGAAAAAAGAGGAATCAAAATGCAAGACATTAGACATAGAGAACTTCAAAACAAAAAAAATCCTCCTAGCTGAGCGCGTCTCCATAATTGTACTTATCAGGCTAGTGATGGTACTGAGGTATTTCTCACTTTTGAAGATCCAGAAGACAGAACTATTTTCAGTTTACTCAGACTTAGATTTCCAAGTACACTAGAGAGTGATACTACCTCTTCTCTCCCAGAATCAAAAGACAAACTTGTTTCTCCCCTTCAAAAGACAAACTCAGAAGCCAAGTACACTGAGTGCTTAACCGAGATGCATGAACTTATCCCCGAACTCAAATGAGCCGCTATCATCAGAGAAATTCACACATTCTGAGATCAACTTTCTATCTGAGAAAAATGAGGACAATTTGGTCAGCACGTAGGTTTTGGAAAAAGGCTCATCGAAGAATCAGAACGTTTAGCAGTTGAAACTGGATATACTAAAATGGCAGTTATCGCTTGAGTCTGAGTAAGGCAGTATTATGAAAAGAGAGGGTATGAATTGGAGTGAGAGTATATGGTGAAGAGTTTATAAAAATAATATTATGGATTTATTACACAAAGCTGTTATTGATAAATTTCTTGAAGAAAATTGATTATCAAAAGCTGATTTAACATTATTCTGGTAATCAACAGAGCTTAATAGTAAAAATTGAAATTCTGCATGATTTTTCTTGAATGTTGTAAGTACTTATAAATTACCCCTGATTGAAGGTGAAATCAATTATACTTGATGATGAGTATGAGCTAAAATCAATAATCTAATTAAAACTGGTTATTTATTCTATGTTGAGAATTGATTTTTAACAATGCTTGAAGGTTATACTTATTCTGATGACTGGCCAAGTAAAATTACTGAGTTTGAATTAAATGGCTTATAAAACTCTTCATAACTCTATCTTGAATTCTTTCTCTTATTTAATAGAAAGAAGCTGCAGTGTAGTATATATTCAGAAAGATTGGAACTTGTTTCTCTTGTAAAGAGAAAATGTCCGGAGGACAAATGAGTTATGAAAAATTAGCATCTTAACTATTAATATTATGATTAAACTAATTCCAAGAGAAGAATACCTAAAATCACTTCCAAAGAAAAGGATGTGATCTGGGGTTATTATTAAGGATTGAGAATGAAGAATTCTTCTTTTAAAAACTTCTTATAAAAAAACTTGGGAAATTCCTGGTTGAGTAGTTGATGAATGAGAATCTCCAAAAAAATGTGCTGAAAGAGAAGTAAGAGAAGAAATATGAATAGATATAACAGTATGAGAATTGCTAGTTGTTGAATATCACAAGACTGATATTGATGATGCACTCATGTTTATTTTTGATTGATGAACTATTCATGAAAAAGATATTACTATTGATGATGATGAAATAGTCGAATACAAGTTTGTAAAGATAGAAAATATTTGAACATATATTACTCACAGTTGACTCAAGAAGAGAATAGAATATGCTGTTAATAATGAAAAAGGTACTGTGTATTATGATTGATAAATATGAACACTATGAATAATCATTCACATAATTCAGAAAACAAAGCAGCATCAATTGCTGCTTTTGTAGCTTTTATTCTTGCTGTAATAAAGCTTATTACGTGAATAATATCATGATCAATAGCCCTGCTCTCTTCAGCTATTGATAGCTTATTTGATTCATGAATGAGCTTATTTAATGCATTTGCTATTCGATTTGCAAAAGATCCAGCAGATGAAGAGCATCAGTATGGACATGGAAAAATGGAGGCAATTGCTTCAACAATCCAGTGACTGATAATATGTGTTTCATGAATATTTATTATTTATGAATCTATTAAAAAA
>CALDZW010000056.1 GCA_937944175.1 uncultured Candidatus Altimarinota bacterium | reverse complement strand
CTCAGATACTTTTTTCTACTCTTTGAATGAAAAGACAAGAACAGTCTATCATTGAGATCATGGATAAGTGCTATAATGTTAAGATTGGTCTAGGGATAGGTTCTAGTTTTGATTATTTTATAGGTTTTCAAAAACGTGCTCCAAAGATTTGGAGAGCTCTTGGTGTAGAATGGTTGTATAGGCTCGTTACATGACCTCAGAAATCTGTGAGATTAAAGAGACTGTGGGATGCTATTGGAGTCTTTACGTGGAAAGTACTAATTCAGAAATAAAATAAAAACTACTCCCCCTAATTTTATTCTTGAGTCTCTGTTCCCCCTCATTGAGGGGGAGAAAAGTATGGACAAAAAGAAGGGGGGAGAAAACTAGTTATAGAAAAAAGTAGTCATGTTCATGTAAAAATAATAACTTTATGAAACATTCTATTACTATCATTGGGTGAACTGACTGATTTTGAAAATGGTTAGCTCTTTTTTTGTTGAAAAACTTTTGAAATGATATATCTATTATTGTAACGGGGAGAGATGTAGGGAAGTGACAAAAAATGCTTGATAGCATAGAGTGAGAGAGAAAAAACCTTCAATTCACTACTGATAATATAGAGGCTGTAAAAAATGCAGATATCACAGTCTTTGGAGTTCCTATAGCTTATATGGAACAAACAATTATTGCAGTGGCTCCTCATCTTAAGAAATGAAGTGTTGCTGCAGATATTTGTTCTATTAAGTGATTCCCTTCAGAACTGTTACAGCAGCATTCCTGAGATGGTGTTTTAGTGATACCAACTCATCCAATGTTTGCCCCATGTCTACAATCAATATCTGGACAAATTTTTGTTTTGACTCCAGAAGAGAGTGTATTAGCAGACAGTCGTTATATTTTTCTAAAGAGCTTCTTGGAATCTGCTTGATCTCAGGTAATTGAGTCAACTCCTGATGAGCATGATAAGATGATGGCTGTGGTTCAATGATTAACTCATTTTGATTTTTTTGTGTTTGCTGAAACTATTAAAAGATTATGAGTGGACATTAAGAAATCTCTAGATTTTGTAAGTCCTGTTTATAAGATTATGCTCTCGTCAGTTTCTCGTTATATGAGTCAAAATCCAAGACTATATGGAGACATTCAAATGTATAATCCAGAAATTTTATGAGTACATAAAGTGTTTATTGATGTAAGTAAAGATTTTAACCAGTATATTGAATCAGGCGATCAAGATGCTTTTGTTTCAACTATTGAGGGGACACAGGAATATTTTTGAGAAAATGCCCAGAAATGACAAGTATATACTGATAAGATTATCTATATGCTTGCCATGCAGATTGAATACTTGAATAAGAATATATGAAATGAACTCAACTTTACTCATGTAAGTTCTTGAAAAAAGATTCAATCAGTAGTAAAAGGGTTTGAAAAAGAGGTCATATATTTAGAATCCTGAGAAGAACTAATTTTAGATGAATGGTTTGTTGAGAAATTTTAGGGAGTATTTAGGTTGTAAATATATATAGCCTCTTTCTCTTTGACTAAAGGGAAAGGAATTATGCCCAATGGGAGGTATTATTTAGTGCAAGATACGGAGATATCTGATAAAATATTTTACAAAGAGATAAATAAGTATATATTAAAAGTATATATTTATTTTCTCTTTTTTTGTTTTATGAAAGACATATATTATTTAGCATTACTTCATTCTTTATGAATCACTCATAAAAAACTTCATCTAATATTTGGTGAAGGACAGTGAGAAGAAGAGTGATGCTATGAACAATTTTATGAAAAACTTTCTATAGAATATTTAAGAAAGTATAGCATGACTCAAAAAGATGCTGAGAAAATTATAACAAGAAAACAAAAAATCACACTTCAGAATATTGTTTGACCCCTTGAGAAAAGAGATGTGAGCATCATATCTATTTATGATGAGAACTACCCAGAAGAGCTGAAAAATATATCTCAGATTCCATATGTGTTATATCTGAGAGGGACAATTTGAACTGAACCAAAAATAGCTGTTGTATGAGCCAGGAAAATAACAAGCTATTGATCCAGGGTTATTGAACATATTATTCCAGAAGTTTCAAAATATTTTACTATTGTCTCTGGTGGAGCTTTTTGATGTGATACCACGGCTCACAATGAGACCCTTGCTGCTTGAAACAGTACCATTTCAGTAATCTGAACCGCTATAGATGAAGATTATCCTACAGGGAATAAAAGAATGTATGACACTATTGTAGAGAAATGATGAGCAGTTGTTTCTATTTTTCCGGTAGGAGTTCCGGGGAATGCTTACAATTTTCCTATTAGAAATGAAATAGTAGCAGGACTCAGTGTATGAATACTAGTAGTGGAAGCTCAAGAGAGATCTTGAAGCCTGATTACTGCTAAGCTTTCACTTGATCTTGGGAAAGATCTCTTTGCAATCCCGTGAGAAATTTTTAAATCAAACTCAATATGATGTAATAATTTGATTAAAAATTGAGAAGCAAAATCAGTTACAAGAGCTTTGGATATATTAGAAGAATATAACTTTAGTACTCAATGATGAACAGATAATATTCAAGAAAAAAAGACTGTAGAATTTAGTGATGAGATTGAAAAACAAATCTATAATTATTTGCTTTTGGAAGGTTTTACTATTGATGAGCTTACTAAAAAAATGAAGCTTGATATATCAACTCTTTCTCTCAAACTCTCAATGCTTGAATTACAATGACACATAAAGAAATCTCTCTGATGAAAATTTGAAGTGAAATAGTTGAATAATAGAAGAAAGAGGATATTATGTTTATAGCCTACTCTTTCCCTTTGACTAAAGGGAAAGATGTCCGAAGGACAGATAGGGATAATAAAATTTATCACTTAATTAAATCTCATGTATCAAAACATTATAGATATTTTAAAAAACAACAATATTGAATACCAAGAAATAGACCATGAAGTTTCTGAAAGTTGTGAAGATTCAAAGAACCTAAGAGCTGAAGCCGGTTTAGAATGACTTGGAAGTAAAAATATTGTTTTCCATTGCAAGTGAAATTTCTATATAGTTGTGACTCACGCAGATAAGAGAATTAATGCTAAAAGATTCAAAAAAGAATTCTGAAGCAAAGATATTCGCTTTGCAAACCAAGATGAAATTACAGCTCAAATTGATGGAACTATTTGATGTATACCAAGTTTTGGGTATAAGAATATAATGATTCCTCTCTATATAGATTCTGAAATTTTTGAACATGAATATTTCATGTTTAATCCAGATGATCCAACAAAGACTATTAGAATACGATCATGAGATTTGAATCATATCTACACAACCCTAGAGAACCCTGTGAAATACTTTCTTGGTTGAGAAGAGACTATGGAGATTATTGAAGAAGATGTTTAAACCCACCCCCCTAACTCCTACTCTGCCTAAGTTCAGAAATAGGAGAATGCTTTGGATTCTTCCTATCTTTACTTATCCCTTTTAAGGAGGGGATTATAAAAGATAATTATCCCTATCTGTCCTTTGGACATCTTTCTCTTTAGGCAAAGGGAAAGAGTAAATGAAACCAATTATGAAAAAAAGAATAATTATGATCCTGGCTCTTGATGAAAAGAACTGACTATGAAAGTGAGGGGATTTACCATGGAGGATAAAAAAAGATATGAAACTGTTTAAAGAAATTACTTCTACTTCATCATCTGAAATTTTTCCAGACTTCTGAGAAAATAAGGTTTGAGACAAAAAAAATGCAGTCATCATGTGAAGAAAAACATGGGATTCAATCCCGTATACATATAAGCCTCTTCCAAACAGAATTAACTGTATATTGAGTAGGAGTTATTTTCCGGAAGAATGATACTGAGATATTTGTAAATTTAACTCTATCAAATCTTCAATTGCTTCAATGCAAGCAAGAGAAGATATCAATGATATTTTTATACT
>CALDZW010000055.1 GCA_937944175.1 uncultured Candidatus Altimarinota bacterium | reverse complement strand
ATCAAGCATCTTTTTGTAAATCCCTTCTTGTTCTACTAGTTCTTGGTGATTTCCCTCTTCTACCACCTTTCCATTTTCAAGAACTAATATTGTATCCGCATGTTTTACTGTCTGTAACCTATGAGCAATGACTATCACTGTTCTTCACTTGAATAGGTTATTCAAGGCTTTAGTTATTTGTTCTTCTGAGAAACTATCAAGGGCTGATGTTGGTTCATCAAGTATAATGATTTGTGGATCTTTAAGCATAATCTTTGCAATGGCCAATCTCTGTCTCTGTCATCCACTCAATCTAATTCATTTTTCTCAAATTTCAGTATCAAGTCAGTTCTCAAGATCATATATAAACTGACATTGTGAAAGCGAAATAACTCTATCTAACTCAACCCTAAATCCCTTATCAGGGACTTTCTCTTCTAGCCCCTGATAAGGGGTTGGGGTTACACAATATACCAAATTTTCTCTAATGGTACCATCAAAAACATTTGGTTCTTGAGTTAAATATCAAATATTCTTGTAAAAACTTTTCAAACTCACTTCTTCTAGACTCTGACTATCTACTAATATCTTTCAAGAGTCTTGTCTGATATATCAGCTAATTAGTTTAACTAGTGTAGACTTTCAGGATCCAGAATTTCAGACCAGTGCAGTAATTTTTCATCCATTAATATTCATACTGAAATTCTCAAATACTTGAACTTTTTCACTGTATCAAAAGTTGATATTTTGTAATTCTATTCCTCCTGTTTTGTATTGAAATTTTGTTCATTCTTCATATCCTTTAATATTAGGTGTTGAATCAAAGAAATCCCACATTTTTTCAATTTTTGTGAAGCTATGAGTAAGTGTTGAATAAAATTGCATTGAATTAATAATAACATTATTCATCAAAGTAAGGGTTCAAAACATCACTACAAAAAGGGAAAAATTTTGGCTTCATAAAATAACTTGATATCCTAAAAGTGCAAATATTCCAATCTTCACTAAGTTAATAAAAATTGATGGAATATAATAAAACCAGTAAACAGGGGTTGCCATATTTTTATTATGTCATTCAATTTCATTAGTAATCCTATTAAGTGTTGCAAGTTCATTACTCACTCGTCCTGTCTGGAGAATATCAAATTTTGACATGATCACTTTTACCCCTTGCCCAGTGTACTCATTCCAAGAATCTTGTCGCTTCCTCCTATGAACCAATGACTGCTTATTAAAGTATTCTCAAACCACATGTGTTACAATATAGAGAATTAAGAAAAAAATTCATCAAGTTATATTTACCTGAAGTAAGATATATAGAGTAAATGCTAAGGTACAGATAACTTTTAATACATTATTGATTACTTGATCTAAAAGTAGTGCCCACGTATCACTTCCTGTTCAAATTATAGAAATTATTTTTCCTGTTCATAATTTCTCAGTTTCTGTATTTGAGAGCTTAATATAGTTTGAAAAATACTCTTGATGAATAACTTTCCTAAATCCATTCACAGTTATTACCCATCACCATTTTCTCACAATGAAACCATATAAATAATATCAAATAAGTGCAAGCAAATAAATAATCATCATTCTAAAAAATCCTTGTTCATCCTTGTTTTCAATAGCAATAACTACCTGTTGAATAAAATATACATGAATAATTGGTCAAATAGCCCAGTTGATGTAAAAAATTATTCATTTAAGTGTGACTTCTTTGTTTGCAAAATATGGTGCTGTAAATCTTTTCATATTTTCAAAAAATGTCCTCTCTCATTGCTGCATTGTATCTCCACTTAATTGTTATAAATATTATTTCATTAAAGCATCAATGGTTTCTTCAAATGTTGCTGTTGGATATGCTCATGAAATTACTTTATACTCTCCAGTATAGGTATTAATAATTACATTCCCAGGAGTTCAAGTAACTCAAAAGAGTTCAGTTCATTTTTTTTGTTGATCAGAAATTTTTGTATCAAATTCTTTACTATCTACACAACGTATTAATTCCTCATTACTTATTCACAAATCAACTATAGCTGTTTCAATAATAAACTTCTCTGTTGGATCTTTTGATGAAAATATTTTATCTTTCATAAAATAGAAAGAATCGCTTCATTGAATCTTTCACACACATTCCATATATTGTGATGCTGTGAAGGCATTTTTATGAAAATCCAATGGAAAGTGATTAAGTATATGTGCAAAATTATCTCAGTATTTTTCTTCTAACGATTCAAGTGTTCATTGATTATGGAGTTTAGCACAAAATGGACATTCCATATCTGTATACTCTAACCACAATATTTCAGCATTTTTGTTTCACTTTATATAAGGATTTGTTCTTATATATGAAAGCTCCTGAGGATCAAGAATCTTAAATCATTTTGAGCTTCTAATTGTATATGGATCATAATTAGCTCATGTCTCTAATAAAAAATATTTTTCACTTGCAGTAGGTCTTAAATAATCTTTTAATTCAATGATAGAATTTTCTAAAAAAAATGCTGCTGGCAGAAATTTAGTACCTGTTTCATTTAATAGAGATTGAGCAGTTACTTCAGAAAAATCTTGTTCAATAAATACTGCTCCATTTAATGAGGATAATCCTTGTAAATCTTTGATCAATGGTTCTGTATTACATTGGTCTCAACATCTCTTGTCATTAATTATTATTACTTTCTTTTCTTGAGATACACTGTCTAAAATATTTACAATATCTGAAAAATTATTCTCTAATCTTTTCGTAATAATTTGTTTAAATGCATTCAATATAGAGATTTTTTGTAATTTTTTTGAATCTGAGATATCTTGCTGATCATACTTCTTGGTAAAATCCTCAATGAGCAATAGCATTTTTTCTAATTTTTCATCTGAAACAGTATCTAATCTTGATCAAATTTTCTCTAAAATAACTGTCTTATACTTCGCTGTTGATTCATCCAATTCAATCTGAGTATAAGAAAAACATATATTAAAAACACATGATATTACTATCATCAAAACCATTATAACTTTTTTCATACATTTCCTTTATTAAAAAATAATACTTCAAAGATACTGATTCTGGGAGTAATCGCAAACTCATCTATTTGTACATTGTATTGTATATATAAAAGTCCTATTTATACTTATCAACTCTAAAATAGTTATTTTCAGTATAATACTCTAATACTTCCTCATATATATACTCCAGCTCTGGGAAACAGGCAAAATGCTTTTTCCTTTTTTCCATAAAATATTCTCTTGTCCAACTCTCAAATAAGTCTTTTTGTAAGAAACATTGAAACTCTGCCTCTACTGTATCAACCAACTTCACAAACTTACTCTCTATACTTTCTCTTTGTTCATACTCTTCAATTCTAGGTTTATATATTTTTTGGATTTCATCTGGAATCATTCCCATAAATATAGGCATTCTCTCTTCTTCGATTTGCTGTTTAGTCTTTTGAGCATCACTATCACTTGGATCCATATCTATATCTCAAGTATCTGCTTCTAGTAAATCATGATATATAATCAATTCATGCATCCTTAATTTATCTAGCTCATACTTTCAAGGAGCTTTATCTTCTAATACTTCAAGCAAATAATCACTTACAAGTAAACAACACCAACTATGATCAGCTGTTGATTCTTTCTCTCAACAAATTAATCTTTCAGAGTATCTATATGTTTGTTTAAGCTTCTGTATATGCTTAAATTTTCTTATATCATCTATAAGTTTACTCATATCTTTTCTGATTTTAAGAGCTAATATACTACTATTCTCAAATATAAGTAAACCTCTTCACTCTTTCTCATTTATAATCTTCATATCACAAAAACATTTTTTTAGGTCTTACCCAAAGATGTTCTTCTGGATATCATTCCATTTTGTATAATGGTTTATAAATAACTAGCTCCTCATCAGTTTCAGTATGAGTAGCTTCTCAAACAACTGTGTAATCCTTATTTTTATAATGCCTATATTTCCCTCAATAGATTAACTTTTCCATCTCATTATTAGTTTAATAATTATATTATGCAAACACAACACAAACTACTCCTAGTGCAATAATCAATGCTGCAATTGCTTTCTTCTTTAAGTCTTTTTCTTTTAACAGTATTCATCATAAAATCACAGCTATTATTGAGGAAGAATTTTTAAAAGCTGAAACATATGATGAGAGCATTACCTCAATAGTATACATATGAAGAATATACACTCCTGAATTTAATATAATTCAAGTAATGAATACTGTTTTATATTTCTTCACAGCTTTATATCATTTTTTTACATTCTTCAACATTGATGGAAGTACCGAAACAAATATAAATATATTCATGCAAAGAGTCCAAAAAAGAGGAGATGTTTCTAAAACTCATATCTTATCTATAGAGACTGTGAAACTATATGCTAGTACAGTAACAAGATATAGTCTTGATCATTTATCGGTAAATAAATATTTAATAGGTTCTAAGGCTTTCACATGACCTTTTTGTATAGCAAGAACATATATTCCTATAACAATAACTGAAATTCAGATAATTCATAATAAAGATGGAACCTCTCATAATAGGAGCCAACTAGTAAAAACAACTCAAACCGTAACTAATCACTTCAGAGGAGAAATATAAGAAAGTTCTCCTTCTTTTAATGCTCTAAAGTAACAATATTTTCACAGCAGATATAACAATCCTCCAAATACAAAAGCCAGAATGAATTTCAGGCTTAATTTGGGAAGACCTTCTTCAATCACAAAAGGAAGTACTATTAATGAAGTGCACAGAGAGAATACTCACATTAAAAAAGAAGGATCAAATCATTTCAATGATTTCTTTACAAGAATTTCCTTAACTCAATTTGAAAATAGTAACAATAGCCCTAACAACATCTAAATATATGTAATACATTATAAAATATGTTTTAATTTTTCAATCATATCTTCCTTATTTGCATATTCAATAATATCATCCGTCAGATATTTAAAGCTCTTAGATATTTCAGCTCATCTTTTATATATACAAATGATCCTTACTCAGTAAATGCTAGCAAATCATATTTCAATTCATAAACCAGTGGCAGGAAAACTCACTTCACAAAGAAATATATCTTGCTCTTTAAGTGTTACTCTTGAATTAGGTGATTGTACTCATTCTACATGAGGGAGTAAAAAATTATGCTCAGGGAAAGCCTTACTAAGAGGTTCATAAAACTCATTAATATAATCTCATAGTCGTGGATGTCCAAATTGAATATTCATGAATAATTAGTTTAAAATTTTAACTCTTTTATATCTTTAAAATCTTGATAAAAAATTCCCTGCATTCAAATACTCATAGCACCAGCTATATTCTTCTTATCATCATCAATAACTAAAACTTCATGAGCCTCTAGTCATAAATCAACAAGTATTTTCTCATAATACTTTGGATCTGGTTTACATATTCATAAATCACATGAGAAATA
>CALDZW010000054.1 GCA_937944175.1 uncultured Candidatus Altimarinota bacterium | reverse complement strand
AGAGCCTGATATTGACACTATTACATATAAATGTAACAGTAACCATGGAGACTACAATATTAATGTAAAAACTATTAAATGATCAGTATATACTATATTAAATGTAAGCAATAAAGCTCAAGCTGAGATATTTGTATTACATTTAAAAAAATACATACACATGAAAGATGAGGAAAAGATGGAAACAGGACAATTTATGAATTAACTATGTAAGATTTTTATGAAAAATTTATACCTAGCCTATATGTGATTTAACTGAAAGGATAGAATGATTGAGGACCATGAAATACTTTTTCTGGTGTGAGAAAATACTGATGAACTAATTAAACAAGCAAAAGTTGAATCTAAATTTTGACCATGAGTACATGTAGATTTTTTATTAAAAATAGATCAAATTGATTGAAATAGAATAGAAATAATGAACAATAAAGAAGATGTAAATACTGATTGAAAACTCTTCTTTTGATATATGTGAGCTGAGTCAAAAGATAGATATATAGAAGACCATGAGTTTGTTTTTGTTGTGGCGGGAGATGTGCTTGAGGCTAAAAAGAAATTAAAAGATAAATGCACTCTTTGAGAAGATTTACATGTAGATTTTATGAAGGATATTACTAAGATAAAAGATGATAGTATTTCTCTGAAGAAAGTTGATTGAGTTGATAGTATTCAAAAAGTACTTTGATATACAGTAATCTAATTACATTATGGAACTCCAAATTATTAAATATTTCACTTTTATGATATGATCAGTAATAACTGTTGGTATTATGATCTTGTGGTTAAAATCAAATAGATTAAAGAGACAAAGAGATGAGCAAAAACAAGATTCTTTAGAAATAGAAAAATATAAGCTCACTCAAATAATGAATAACAAGAAAAACATAAAAAATACCAAATAGTTGTTTTGTTTATCTAACAGTCACATATGAAAAAAAATAACAATGAGGTTCAAGACATGTTTATTAAAACTGGAGCAATTATATTGGTCCCATTTATTTTTATTTTTGCTTTTCCACCATTAATTTTTCTACTATTTGTACTTATTTTTTCAAAGAATTTTAAAATCATGACATATGTTAATATGTTCTGAGCTGTTGATTATTTAAGAGAATGAAATAGAATATGAAAAAATCTTTTAGACAACCATACTGACTTTGATCTTTTAAAAGAAAAATATATAAAAAAGCAAAAGAAACAGTATGAGTCTGATTATAGCTATGGAAAAATAGAATCAAAAAAATCAGTTGAAAGAGTGTTTGATGTATCAACTAACACAGATACTGAAATTATTGATACTTCACAAATTGATCAACTAAAATATAATAAACCAAAAACATATGATTTAGATTTTGTAAATAATATATGAAAACTCACATCAGTACTTCAATTAGTTCAGTCTAAAAAATCTGATGAATCAATAATAATTATTGATGAAGAGATTAAAGAACCTATTAAAGAAGAAACACCAGTGGCAGAAGAAGGAACTCACTTAATAAAAAAAGAAAAATCTCTAAAGGATTGAAGATCATCACTTTTTGATAGCAAGGAAAAATCACAGTTAATGACTAAGAAAAAAAGTAGCTTATTTGATAAAAAATAGAGATGTATGCTTGCAAAGAGATTACAATCTTGAGATACTATTTGAATTGTAAATCCCTCTCAGCCTTTAGGAGATAAAAAATATATGCTCATGAATTTTATTGAAAAAATGAAAGAGTATTGATTGAAAGTAAAGTTATGAGAAAATTATGATGAGACCGCTCTTTATGGTACAGCTGCATGAACTCCAAAACAAAGAGCTGATGATATTAATTCAATGTTTTTGGATTCAGAAGTAAATGCTATATGGTGTGGTTTGTGATGAGAAACAGCTAACTGAGTTTTAGACCTCATTGATTATGATCTTATAAAACAAAATCCAAAACTTTTTTTATGAAAGAGTGATATTGATGTATTGCATTGTGCCATTCATACAAAGACATGATTGATAACCTTTCACTGCTGTGATCCAGAAATATGAGATAATAAAGAAATTGACGTGCCATACTCTGAATTATCTTTTAAAGAGAGGTTATTAAATGGATCAAAAGTTATTACTAACAGTAAAATTGATGATTGGAGAATAATCTCTAGCTGAAAAAATACTTGAAAATTTGTTTGATGCAATATAGAATCAATGTTAAAACTTGCAGGAACACCATATTTTCCAAACTTTGATTGAGTAATTTTATGATTAGAAACATACAAATCTAATCCATCTATTCTTGTAAGTCAACTGACTCACATGAAAAACTTATGAATATTTAACAACATTAATTGAATTATTATCTGAAATGATTGTATGTTTAATTCAGAAAATGTGGATGCTGAAAGAATAGTTTCTGATTTTACCTCAGAGTATACTTTTCCAGTATTGAAGATCAATGAGTTTTGACATCATTGCCCTCATGCATTTCTTCCAATATGAGCTAAAATTGAATTAGACGCAAGCAATAAAACTATTAAGATAGTAGAAGATTTTATATTGTAAGGACTATTTATGTATACATACCTTCATAATAATAGATGTTCAAAATCAAGGGAATGACTCAAGCTGATGGAAATGATGTGAAAAAAGTATGTTCTGAGAGAATATTTAACTAATTCACTAAATATAGAAGAACTTAATGATTTACAAGAGAAATTATGAATGAGGGCTATTGAATTTACAAGAACTTGAGAGAAAGAATTCAAACAAGCATGACTGACAGAAGAATCAACTGACTCAGAAATTTTGAAAGCCATGTCTGTGTATCCAAAGCTTATGGAGAGACCAATTGTATCTACTGAAAAGTGAGCAACGATATGAAGACCTATAGAGAATATTTCTAATTTCATTAACAAACACTAAATAACTATGATAAAGCTTATTTCTACAAATCCAGCAAAGAATTATGAATATATATGAGAGGTTGATATTTCAACAAAACAAGATGTAGATAATGTTATAGATACAGCTCATTGAGCTAAGAAAGTATGGAAAAATACTCATGTAGCCAAAAGAGTAAAATTACTTCAAAGCATTTGTAATGAATTATGACAAAGAGAAACTGAAATTGCTAATTTAATATGTGCTGAAAATTGAAAAGTATATAGTGAAGCATTATATGAGGCTCAGTGATGAGTAGAAGAATTTCAATGGTTTCTAGACAATGTAGAAAAATCATTAAGTGATGAAATTACACAGGAAGATGAAACATCGTTGCATAGGGTTAGGTATGAACCTTTCTGAGTAGCATGAGTCATAGTTCCATGGAATTTCCCATTTGCGAACATTATTCGGGGAATTATTCCAAATTTACTTGCATGAAACTGTGTGATTTTGAAAGTATCAGAAGAAACTCCATTGATGTGAAAACTTCTTGAAGAAGTCATTAGTAATTCTGAATTACCAGATGGAGTATTTAATGAAGTCTATTGAGATGGAGCTGTTTGATCATACATTTCCCATGGAAATATAAATTATATCTGGTTTACATGAAGTACTGCTGTATGACAAGAGTTATATAAAATTGCAGCTGAGAAAATGATTCCAGTAACCCTTGAGTTGTGATGATCTAATCCTTGTATCGTTTGTCAAGATGTGGATATTAAGAAAGCTGCTAAGCAAGTATATGGTGGAAGGTTTTTTAATGCATGAGAAGTATGTGACTCAATTAAAAGATTATTGATCCATGAATCAATAATTGAAGAATTCACTTTTGAATTACAAAAAATTGTTGAGTCAAAAAAAATATGAGATCCACTAAATGATAATACAGATATTTGAAGCCTAATTGCTGAGAGACAATGTACTCTATTACAAGAACAAATCAATGATGCTGTCAGTAAATGAGCAAAAATACTCTGTGGGGGAACAAAATCTCAAGATTTTAAATGAGCATTTTTTGAACCAACACTACTAACAAATATTACAACAGATATGAGGGTCTGGAATGAAGAAGTATTTTGACCAGTGCTTCCAATTATAAGTTTCTGAAATGATGAAGAGGCAATTAGATTGGCAAATGATACCATATACTGACTTGGAAGTAGGGTGATTTGTAATAATTCTGAAAGAGCTAATATTATTGCTTCTCAAATTGATGCTGGAACGGTTGAAATAAATTATTGAAGTCGCTGGCTTACGTGTAATCCATTCGGATGATATAAAATGTCTTGAATAGGAAGAGAACACTGAATTATGTGATTTAGAGAGTTGTGCCAAGTTAAATGTATTTCTGAAAGTAAATAATTATGAAAAAAATAATAGTAAAGAATGCTTCTTGAGAAGTAATAAAAGAGTTTGAGCAGGATATAAATAAAACACTTATTTCACAGATGAGAGATGCTGATCTTAATGTGTTATCAGCGTGTCATCATTGAATTTGCTGAGCCTGTATTTATAAGGTAAATAATGGATGAGAAAATATTATAAAAGATTTTAAATGATCACCATGATTTCCTCTGTGAGATGATGAAGTTATGACATGTATTGCATGATTACAAGATTCAAATAGTGAGAATATAGAATTACAAGAGAATTCACTATAACAAAAATATAGATAGATTTAATAAATGTACACTGAATTTGTATGTTTATTTTTTTTGAGTACAATTGCTAGTAATATATGTACACTTATTTTATACAATATAACTACAATTCCATGAAAATATTATCAGCAATATTTATTATATTTTGTACATTAATAAGCGTACATGGAAGGGATATATATGATAAAGAATTGCCAGATCACTTTAAAAAAGAGTGTTTTGAATTTTCAACAAGCAAAACTTTTGATGCAATTCAGTGATGAGGACATATTATTCATGTGAATAAATGAAATACCATAGCAGTGAGAGATAATTATCTCATGCCAATCATTCCTTATAAACAAGTCTGAGAGAAATTTCTTTTTACAACTGATCTATGAGAATACACTGAATTTCTTACTGATGATAATGTAGAAACATTTCTAGAATTAGATACTGAAAAAACAAAAACTATCAAAATCAACTTCTTGGATCCACTCCCTAAAGGATGATTTGAAATGAATTTTAGACATACAGCAGAGGAATATATTCCTGAAGTATTTATTTCTGAAGATTGAATACGTTATTCTCCAGTAAGTTTTAAAAATATATCTGATTTTGATGTGCAATCAATAAAAATTACTTATAAGCCAAAAGATTTTTTATCATGTGAAGAACCTTGAGCAAATTGTAAAAGGGAGCTTATTAAAATTAAAGAGCTTCAATTTTTAAAGATGAAAAATGTACATTTAATAAAAGTAACTGACTGATGAGAAGTGAATTTTTACAGTGATTATCATTGTGATGACTCTATCAATTTTCAAACGATTACTATTCCTTTTGCTGTTTCTACAGAAACACCAATTGAAGAAATAATTTTAGAAAAAAATCCATACTATAATCCAAATATTGAAAAAGATAGTGATGCAGATGGTATTGATAATTTTTCCGATAATTGCCCAAATGTTTCAAATCCACGCCAACTAGATAGTGATGCTGATGATACTGGTGATATGTGTAGTGATTATGATGATGATGGAATAGTATGATACAAAGATAATTGTCCAACCATCTCAAATAAAGATCAGCAGGATATAAATAATAATAATGTATGAGATGTATGTGAATTTGATAAAGATAAAGATTGAATCTTTGATAGTGTTGATAATTGTATTACTAAAATTAATCCACTTCAACATGATGCTGATAAAGATTGAATAGGAGACACTTGTGATAATTGTAAATTTTTTAATCCATGACAAAAAGATGTAAACTGAAATCTTATTGGTGATGTGTGTGATAAAAAAAATGAAGAATTAGCTAAAAATGATGATGATGTTGATGGTATTATGAATGGTCAAGATAATTGTCCATATATCAAAAATGAGTGACAAGAAGATGAGGATTGAGATGCAGTTGGTGATGTTTGTGATAACTGTAAAACATTTAAGAATGAAAATCAACTTGATTTTAATAAGAATGATGTAGGAGATATTTGTGAAGATTCTGATGGAGATTGAGTTCAATGAATGGAAGATAATTGTATAAATACTTCAAATTCAAACCAAAAGGATACTGATAATGATTGAGTAGGTGATTTATGTGAAGATGATGACAAGGATTGAATTTTATTTAAAATTGATAATTGTCCATTTGAGTACAACCCATTTCAAAAAGATACAGACAAAGATAATATTTGAGATGCCTGTGATAGTGATGATGATAGAGTGCTTGAATCAAATAAAAATTTTGTAATGTGAGGGTTAATTTTATTAACATTATTGTTTATATGAGCAATATTTGTGATGTGAAGAAAGGTTTCTAAAAAAAATACCTCACAGTCTAAAAAGAAACCTAAAAGTTCTTTTAAAAAGGAGATAATTGAATCAGAATCTCTTCATGATACAAGTTATACTAATAAGAAAAAGGATACTTAAACCTTAGATATATAAGGATAATTTTATAGGCTTAATTTAGATATATGAACTCACTTATTAACAGAATCACTTGGGGGGTATCTTTCATTCTTTGATTTGTTGTATTCTACTTTATAGGCTTGTTTTTATGATGAATGCAATGAAGGTACTGATGACTTCATGATAGTGAATCAATACTTATATGGATTTGCTGTTCATTGTTTTTTTGAGTAATCATAAAAAAAACAATATATTCTTCTGAATATATATCTGAAAGAATTTTTCATTTTGCTAAACAATTATCAACAAATCAAAAGCTACAGAACTCACATAATTTTCTAAATAGTGAAGATACAGAGAAAGATTGAGATCTAAAAATGGCACTCAACACTAGATTTTCTAAAGAAGCTCTTTGACATAAAGAGCACCAAGAGATAACAATAGATGATATTATAGAAACGCCAATTGATCTTCAAAATAATCATACTACAGAGGATATTATCGACTTGAATGATAAAAAATCAAAATCAGTAGAGTCATTAGCTTATATTACAAATAGAGAAGAAAAAATAGCAGACTGACCAAGTATTTTCTGAGAATTTTGCTCAAAAAGTTTTATATATATTAAAGAGTTTTTTTCAACAAATACACTTGCAAAGGTCTGATCACTTTTGATTTTTATCTGATTTATTTTATTTCTTAGACTTCATATTTGAGATGTATGGGATAGTATTTGACCAAAAGCAAGACTCAGCATTGCCTTTCTTTGAAGTTTTTCAATATATCTGATAGGTAATGTTATATATGCAAAATGAATCAAAAAAGAATGAATTATTCTTATATGATTAGGTCTCTTATTGAATTATACAGTGATTTTGGCTGGAAGATACATGATCTGAGAAAATAGCTCATGAGAGGATTGATTTTTGACGGAGTGAATTACATTTATGTTTCTTATTTTTAATACGCTCCTTGCTGTATTTACATCTTTGTTTTATAACTCGAGAACACTTCTGATATTTTCATTTTTGTTTGCATATATTACTCCTTTTCTTATCTGATCAGACTCAAATGGTGAACCATACACACTTGCTGGATATGCATTTATTGTCACTCTTTGATGACTATTTCTAGCATCTAGATATTATAGGGATAATTTGACAAGCTTTGAAACACACAAAAATATAAATGTGCTATTATGGATGAGCTTCATTTTGTGAAATATCTTAATTTTTCTAGCACCATTTAACAGTATTTTAGGCTGGAGTATTAAGCTTATACTTTCAATGGCAGTTACTCTCCTCACATTGTATATTGTAAATAGAGCTTATAAAGAACCCAAGAGACCTTCAAATGATATTGATTATACTGTTTCTTGAGTATTTATTGTGGGTTTCATATTTCTATATTCAATACTTTTTAGTACATTGTGAAATGAATCAATTATTTCAAGTAATATATGGTTCTTGCTCTCAAATATATGTATATTGCTAAGTATATATTGATTGACTAGAGGAATGAGTTATATGTTTTCTATTGATAAAAAATCTTCTTGATTATATGATAATATACTTTTAGCATTACTATTTTTTCCTTTAGTATTCTGGTTTATGAATTTTGTAATTGGTGATTCATTTTGAAGAGAATACTTTTCTCTTATCAGCCTTGTAGTGTACATGTGAATATTTATGATATATGGATCATTTTTTTCTTCAATTTTTAGTATTGGATTATTTGTAACTGTTTGAATTGTTTTAGTATCATATAATATTCCACTCTCTCCAATATTTAGCATGGATTTAGCACAAACTAGATTATGAGAAGAAAACATGTTGCTACCTTATGTATTATGAATTGTGTCTTCTCTATGATTCATGATGTTATCATATTATTATTCAATGAAGAAATGACTTTCATCATTGTTTTTCATAGGAACTCTCTGAGCAGCTCTCATACTTCTTGTGCTTGTCTCCTACAAGTATCTTGAAGGAGAAATGATGATATTTCATTATATTTGAATAGGAGCACTCATTATTTTTGCTCTGGCTCATATGATGTATCCATTTATTAATAAAAAACTTATTACAGACCCAACCAACTTGCTGACTCTTGCAGGATCAACACTTGTGTGAGCATTATTTCTATGATGACAGGTGTATATTTTTTGACAAGAATTTTTCCCAGGAATTATTCTTGGATGTGTATATGTATGAATGGCAATACTGTATTGTTTTCAGAGCTTTGTAATTTACTCAATAATGCAGAATAGTTTTAGTAAAAATGCTCAAGAACAAAGTGCTGATAATGATTCATCTCTGTCACAAGTATTTTATACATATGCATGAATAAGTGTCTCACTTTTTTCACTAGCTATGGCATTTGTGTTTTCAAAATACCCAGAAGTTATCTCTACTATTTGGCTTTTTGAAGCAACAATAGTGTATTATCTCTACTGAAAATATATAAATAAAGTTTTATTGATTGCAGGTCATATTCTATTTTTTGTATGAATATGAAAATGAGCATTATTGCTTTGAATTGTTGAACAGGGAGATTATAGTTTCCTGGTTACTTTTTCTATCATTTTTACTACACTTTTATGTAACGTATATTTTATTGATAGTAGCCAAAAGCATTCAGATTTTAAGCTTGTACATTATATTCTCCATATTATCTGATGTGTATTATTTTGAGTCTTATTAGGAATAATAGTAAAAAGCACATGAACATGATGGAGTACTTTGGCTATGAGTATATTTGTAAGTGTGATTTGAGTAGTGTATTCATTTCTGAGTGAAAAGTTTCTGAAATATTTTTATATTTTACTATTTTGAATTTTTTGTGTGTTTCATATAGCAGAGATATGAATAATTCTAAACCATCTTGAGAGAGCAGATTTAGGATGACTAAAATTGTTACAATATGCTGTTACTCTTTTGATAGTATTTCAAGTATACTTTTGGAGATCAAGAAAAGTGTTTTCTTATAAAAAAAATAAAGAGACTACTCTCACAAACAAAAATATTTCTTACATACTTATGCTCATAGCAGGGCTATATGCTTTTATTATTACAAGTATATATATATATAATCTTATCTGATGAATTTTTTGAAACTACTCACTCACTATTTATTGGTGACTCCTTGCTTCCTTTTTTATTCTGTATGG
>CALDZW010000053.1 GCA_937944175.1 uncultured Candidatus Altimarinota bacterium | reverse complement strand
GATGTAGGTGGTATGTCTAGTTCTGTTTGAACTGTTTTAAAACATAAAAATTATGTTGTATCAAATACAAACAGAGAATTAATTACTCTTCTAAATGAATGAACTGCATTAACTCGTGGTTATAAGTATAAAATTACTCTCGCTACAAGATGAACAGGAACACATACTGGTGCTGTCTATCATGTATTAGAAACATCACCTTGAGTTTGGGTTATTAAACTAGAGAGTACTGCTGGACTAACTTCAAATCATCCACAAATTGAGTTAGTGTGAACTGCTGTTCAATTATTCACTACACATGGTACTGATTATGGTGTTGGAGTATGAGTTGAAGTATCAAGTGTACAAGGAACAGGATGATATAATAATGTATCATCAATTTGACTAGCATGAGCAATCACAAACTTAAATGGGAATGTTTGAATCTGAACAACGAGTCCAAGTGAAAAACTAGAAGTGTTTTGATGAGCATTGAAGCTCTCTAGTTCTGACGATCTTCATTATGGTTATATTCGCTCAGATGCTACACATTGACTTTATATTAATTCAGTATGAGACTGATGAGGGGCATCAGCAGGGTATGATAAAATTACTTATAGGTGAAATGAACACCATTTTCTTAAATCATCTTGATCTGCTGTTATGTCAATACTTGATGATGGTAAAGTTTGAATAGGGACCCTTTCTCCTACATCTAAACTTCAAGTAATGTGAATCGCAGAATATGCAGATAATGCAGCAGCACTTGCAGCAGGATTAACTAATTGAGCAATATATAGAACATGAGATTTATTAAAAATTGTCCATTAAGAGATTGTCTATAGTCAGAGTCCATTATGGACAGTAGACAGTAATATAAAATTAAATAATTGTTATATATATAAGGTAGGAGTGATATTTCACTCTTATCTTTTTTTGAGTCTTAAAATAATGCAAGGAGAGTATTTAATTAGGAATTATAGGTCTTACATATAGTTATGATGAGTGTTATTATCATGAGTACATAGGGTGTTTTTTTATAAATTCTTTAGAATAATAGCAAATAAATACTTTTTTTAACGGCTATAGAATTCTATTAATGGCTATGAGTAAGTAAAATATATAAAGTAATTATACAAATAATTATTTTATACAATACGTCAAGCTATTTTTCTTGAGCAAGTCTTTTCTATATGATACTATAATAAGGTGTGATGGAATTTATATTTAATTTATTAATTTTGTAAGATATGCAAAAGACAATAGCTAAGGTGGTATTAGCCTCAATGATCTTGTCAGTATCTCCATATAACCTATTTGCAGATAGCATTGATGCTACTGATAATATGGCATGGGGAGAAAATACTGGTTGGATTAACTTTGCTCCTACTAATTGAGATGTAGATGTAACAGCTACAGCAATTACTGGACATGCATGGGGAGAAAATACTGGTTGGATCAATATGAACCCAACAAATGGATGAGTTACTAACACATGTGCTTGAGTACTAGGCGGATATGCTTGGTCTCAAAGTATGGGGTGGATTAATTTCACTTGAGTGACTATTGATGCTAATGGATACTTTGGGTGAACTGCAACTGATGACCTGAATGGGAGCATTGCGTTTACTTGAACGAATATTGCAGTAAAGACAGATTGGACTCCAGACTGTACTGCTCCTTGAATTCCAGTGGTATCTAGTATAAGTACTGATACATGAAGTTCAACAAATGACTTTATTACAAATGATAACACTATCGAAATTAATGGAACTTCAGAAGCAAATACAATTGTTGAAGTTTACATTAATGGTATTAGCGTTTGAACAGCAAATGTTGATAATAATGGTGATTGGACATATGATTATACAGCTAATGTATTAGCTGATAATAATTATGATGTTACCGTTATGTGAATTGATGACAATGGAAACATGTCAGTTCAAAGTAATATTATAGATGTAGAAATAGACACAACTGCTCCAGCAGCAGTAACTATTAATAACCCAGCTGATAATTCAGTAACAAGCGATACTACACCAACAGTTGCTTGAACTGGAGAACCAGGAGCAATGGTTAATGTTACTACTACTGGATGATCAAGCTGTATTGCTACAGTAGATCCTACAGGTATTTGGTCATGTGATATGAGTCCGGCTCTCACTGATGGTACTTATAGTATTGACGTAGAACAAACTGATGTTGCAGGAAACACTTCTGTAAGTGAGTCAGTCAATCTAGAAACAGATACAACTGCCCCAGATGCTCCTACAGTAGATTTACAACTATCTAATGATGACACTCCAGTAATTACAGGAACTGTTGATTTAGGTACAGGTGAAGAACTTACTGTGGAAGTAAATGGAGTTGTATATACTCAATGAGATGGAAACCTTGTAGTTTCTGGATGAGTATGGACATTAACAATACCAACAGCACTTGCTGATGGACAGTATGAAGTTACTGCAACAGTAACTGATGCTGCTTGAAATGCAACTGATGATATTAGTATTGCAGAATTAGAACTTGATGCTACTGGTCCAGCAGCTCCAGTAATTAGTTCTCATACTAATGGAGATGCAACAAGTGATACTACTCCAACTATTACAGGTAGTGGAGAAGCAGGTTCAATTGTAACTGTTACTGATGGTAATGGACATACTTGTACTGATGTTGTCGATCTTAGTGGAAACTGGTCTTGTAATATATCACCAGCTCATACAGATTGAGATACACCTACTTACTCAGTAAGTCAAACAGATATCGCCTGAAACACTTCACCAACGGCTTCAGTAGATATTGTAATAGATACAACTGCTCCAACTGCTCCAACAGTTAATAATCAGTTGTCTAATTCGACTAATCCTACAATTACATGAATGGCATCACTTTCTACAGGTGAAACTCTTAGTGTAACTGTTTGAACAGAGACATATACTGTTGCAGGATGAAACCTTGCAATTTCAGGATGAATGTGGACATTAACAATACCAACAGGAGATGAACTCTCAGATTGAGTATATGATGTGACTGCTACTATTACTGATTCAGCTAGCAATACAACAACAGATACTTCAGTGGATGAAATAACAATTGATGCAACAGCACCTACTACTCCAACATTAAATGGACCAACAAATGGAAGTCCAGTTACTGGAGCAGCAGAAGCTTGAACTACAGTTGTAGTAACAACACCAAGTGGAGCAACATGTACAACTACAGCAGATGCTTCATGAAGTTATACATGTGTGCTGAATCCAACACCAGTAGATTGAGAAGATGCAACAGTGGTATCAACAGATGCTGCAGGTAACTCTTCTAATAATACAGAGTTAAATGCTATTGATACGACAGCACCTACTACTCCAACAATGACAGCTCCTACAACAGGAAGCCCAGTAGTTGGTACTGCTCAGCCAGGAACAATGGTTATTATTACTACGCCAAGTGGAGCAACATGTACTACAAATGCAGATGCTTCAGGAAACTACATTTGTAGTTTAAGCCCTACACCAGTAGATTGAGAAGACGCTAGTATTCTTTCAATTGATACGGCCTGAAATTCATCAACAGCACTTTATCCTGCTGCGATTGATATTTCTGCTCCAACTACTACAACAGTAAATGTAACAACAAATGGTTGACCAGTTACATGAACAGCTGAACCAGGTACAACAGTAAATATTACTACACCAAGTGGTTCAACTTGTACAGCAGTTGCAACTGCTGCAGGTACATACTCATGTACTATGAGTCCTGCGCCAACAGATGGAGAAGATGTTATTGTGACTACAACAGATGCTGCATGAAACTATGATAGTTTTGTTGAAACAGCAGGTATTGATACAACTGCACCTGTAACTCCGACACTTACAGGTCCAACAAATGGTAATCCTGTAACAGGAACAGCAGAAGCTTGATCTAATATAGTTGTTACAACACCAAGTGGAGCAACATGTACAACAACTGCGGATAGCAGTGGAAACTACTCATGTACACTAAGCCCTATGCCAGAAGATGAAGAAAATGCTACTGTTGTATCAACAGATATTGCAGGAAATTCATCAACTCATACTGAGATAGATGCAATAGATACAGATGCACCAAGTGCTATTACTCTTGATGCACCAACTACATGATCACCAGTAACAGGAACTGCAGAAGCTTGAGGTACAGTAGTTATTACAACACCAAGTGGAGCAACCTGTACAACAACTGCAGATATAAATGGTAATTACTCTTGTGCTTTAAGTCCTACACCATTAGACGGAGAGGATGTAACTGTAGCTGTAAGTGATGAATCTTGAAACAATGCAAATACTACGTTTGTAGATGCAATTGACTTATCAACTCAAGCACCAACTGTAGAAGCACCAAGTAATGGTGACCCAGTATCAGGAACTGCAGAAGCATTATCTACAGTAGTTTTGATAACACCAAGTGGAGCAACCTGTACAACAACTGCTGATAGCAGTGGAAACTACTCATGTAGTCTATCACCTACTCCATTAGATGGAGAAGATGTAACAGCTACAGCTACTGACCTTCTTTGAAATAGTAATGCTTCTACTGAAGTGGATGTTATTGATCTTGATGTACCAGATGTTGTTACTGATTCTATTGACGAGACAGTATGAGAAACAACTGCAACTATTGCTTGGACTACAGATGAACCAACGAGTACTGAGATTCAGTATGGTTTGACTGATGTAGTGGATCAAACTACAGGTGAACAAGATATTGCGCCAAGAGTTATAAGTCATACAGCAACACTTTCGGGTCTATTATCTTGTACTACATATTTCTATAAAACAATTTCTAGAGATGTTGTAGGAAATGAATTAATTGATTGAATATATTCATTTACAACTTCATGATGTGAATGAGATGCTGAAGTTCAAGAAGTAGAAACAACAAACATTGTTCCAAATACAAGTTGAACATCATCAACACCACTTTCTCTCATTAATAATGAGAATGAAGAAGTTGAAATAACAGTACCAGCATGATATAATGCTACAGATACTTGTACTGAATGATGAGCATACTTCCAAATGAAGCAAATTGATAAGGATGCAGTAGTACAAAGTGCGGGAGTGCCATATACATGACTCAGTGCAGTAAGAACATATGATCTTTCAGCATATTGTACAACATGAGAAAAAGTAACACAGTTTGATGAACCTCTTACTATCACAGCAGAATATCCAGATGCTGATATAGAAGATGCTGATGAACCATCATTAAGAATTCATTCATTTAATGAAACTACAAATGTATGGGAATCACTTGATAACTGTAGTGTAGATACTATTGCAAAAAATATCACTTGTGATACAAATCACTTTACAACTTTTGGTATATTTGTTGAAGATGATTCAGCAATATGAGTATCTTGATGATCAAATTGAGGAGCAACTACATGAGTTACAGGATGATCTGTATGAGGATCTAATGAAATAGTAGGTTGATCAACAGGATGAGGAGGATGATTTAACTGAGGAAATCTTGATTGATGAAATGAATCATCAAATCTAAATTCAGCAGAAGATAATGATGAGATTCCTGAAACAAGTTCTGAAGATGCTTCTATAGAAGCAATGGTTGAAAATATGCTTAGTACTGAAGAAGTGGTAAGTGAAGATTCTGATGTAGAAGAAACAGTTGTTGAGGAGGTTTCAGTTGAGCAAAATACTCAACAACAAGAAACTCTTGCTCAAGTAGATTGACAGTTTGAGAAATCAATTATGGTTAATGGAGTTGAAAGAACATACATCATGAAAGATGATTATGAAACATGTCCTATTATTGAAAATCTAAAAGATGAAAATTATGATAATAATCACTATTCTTATCTTCTTGATATCAATAACTATGATAATATTGATTTCATAAAAAGACTTGAAAGAGCTGGAGTAATTGATGGAGATCATGAAGATATGTTTGACGGATCTAGAGAAATTACAAGAGTTGAATTTCTAAAAATTATGATGAGAAGTCATTGTATTGAATATAGACTTGAAGATACAAGTAATTTAGATTTTGTTGATACAGATAACACTACTTGGGAGGCTAAAGTTATTAAAAAAGCCCTTGACCTTCAAATAGTAGACTGAGATACAAATGAAGCTTGAGAAAAAATATTTAGATGAAATGATGCAATATCAAGAGGTGAAGCAATAAAAATAGCATTAAATATGGCAATACTTCAAGTTACATGAGAACTTGCAGATAATAGTTATAATGATGTTGAGCTTGACTGGCATAAAAAATATGTTGATAGAGCAGAACACTTAGGAGTAGTAAATCCTCAAAATGAAGATTATACATTTGCACCAAGTGATCCAACTTCTAGACAAAACTTTACAAAACTTCTTGAAAATATACTGACTCTTTATAGATAATTTATTAAAAGAATAATGTAATTATTAAAAGGAAGAACTAGAAATGGTTTTTCCTTTTTTTTGAAAAAAAAGAAATATATGCTACACTAAGAGTAGAATTAAAAAATGATAAATTCAGGTATGGCAATTAATGATATATGATACGATGTTGATTGAGCTGATGATTCAGGTCTTTCATTGTGAAATATGTCAGAACAGATTTCTGAACAGTACAAAGAGAATACAAAAAAAACACAAGCAAAAGTTCAAAAAACTAGAAAAGATGAGAAAAAGGCAAAGCATCAGGATTTATTGTTAGCAAAATTTTTAGTAAAAATATTGATTAACAAATCATATGACCCACTTTTACCATCTCTATTTAGAGCATTTGATAATGGTATTCCTTCTAATTTTATATTGGGAATAATGTCACTTGTGTATATTGACATTAGTAATACTATTCGTGATGACTGTAGAATAGAGAGGATTAATTTTAGCTTTCATTCTCAAGAAATGGTCAATTTTTCTTGAGAGGCTCTTCCTCAAGAGGTCAAGGATAGGATTAACTCATGGGTTGAGGATATTCATGCTGTAATTTTATTAAATCCTTCAAAGGTATATACAAAAAGGGTAATTGCTTCAATTGAATCTTCAAGTGATCTATATGCTTTTATTGAGAAAGTGTTTGTGTATTTTTTATGAGAAGTGAATATATATATAACTGATAAAATGGCTGGAGAATATACAGCATTTATTCTAAAAAAAATCATTCTTCCAAAACTATAACAAATAGATATAAATTGTTTAAAAAAAGCTCTCTATAGAGAGCTTTTTTTAAATTTGACTTTCATAAACTTTACAATAGAATCGAAGTTGAAAAAGTATTTCAGACAGAGATATTTTTACCATCACCTTGTATTATAAAATAGTTGAATATCTGCTATTAGTTAATAAGGTGAAAATTTTTAGTTAATTAACTTAGATGTATGAGTGGAAAAACTCCTTTAGATAAGATTAGAAATATTGGTATTATTGCCCATATTGATGCTTGAAAAACAACAGCAACTGAAAGAATTCTTTTTTATACATGAAAGATTCACAAGATAGGTGAAACTCATGATGGAGAAGGAACAATGGATTGGATGGAACAAGAGCAAGAAAGAGGTATCACTATTACTTCAGCTGCTACTACATGTTTCTGGAAAGGTCATCAAATCAATATTATTGATACTCCGGGTCATGTTGATTTTACTATTGAGGTTGAAAGGTCTCTAAGAGTGCTTGATGGATGAGTAGCAGTTTTTGACGCTTCACAATGAGTAGAGCCTCAATCAGAAACTGTTTGGAAACAAGCAGATAAATATGATGTTCCAAGAATTGCATTTGTAAACAAGATGGATAAAATGTGAGGAGATTTTGATATGACTATTGAGTCAATTAAAAAAAGATTAGCTGGAAATAAAGTTGTTGCTATCCAATATCCAATATGAGCAGCAGAAACATTTGAAGGAATCGTTGATATTGTAGAGATGAAAGCATATCACTTTGAGTGAGATAGTGGAGAAAATATTACAGAGATTGATGTTCCAGCTGATGTAAAAGATAAATGTGAAGCTTATAGATTAGAGCTTATGGAAAAAGTTGCAGAAATGGATGATGCACTTATGGAAACATACTTTGATAAATGAGAGCTTTCAGTTGATGAAATAAAAAAAGGTTTAAGAATAGCTATATGTAGAAATGAATTATATGCAGTAACATGTGGTTCAGCATTACAAAATATTTGAGTACAAATGGTTATAGATGCTGCTGTTGAATACCTTCCTAGTCCAATGGATGTGAATGAAGGAATGATTTCAGTAAAAGATATTGACACTACAGAGCCTCTTAAAGATATTCCAGTTGCAAATGAAGAATCACTTGCTGCTATTGCATTTAAAGTAGCAACTGATCCATTTGTTTGAAAACTCATATTTACAAGAGTATATACAGGAACATTGAAGTCAGGGTCATATATTTATAATGCCAGTACTGGGAAAAAAGAAAGAGTTGGTAGACTTCTTCAAATGCATTCAAACACAAGAGAGGAAATCCCTGAAATTACTGCTGGTAATATTGGTGCAGTTGTTTGATTAAAAGATACAAAGACATGAGATACTTTGTGTGATGTTCATGATAAATTTTTAGTTGAATCAATTGAATTTCCAGAACCAGTAATATCAATTTCAGTTGAGCCAAAATCAAAAGCTGATCAAGAAAAAATGTGAGTAGCTCTTGGTAAACTTGCTGAAGAAGATCCTTCGTTTAGAGTCAGGACAGATGCTGAAACTGGTCAAACAATTATTTCAGGTATGGGAGAACTTCATCTTGATATTATTGTTGATAGAATGAAGAGAGAATTCTCAGTTGAATGTAATGTATGAGCTCCGCAGGTAAGTTATAGAGAAACAATTAAAAATGTAGCAACTGATATTGAACATAAATACTCTAAACAAACATGAGGTAGAGGACAGTATGGTCATGTTGTTATTACTTTTGATCCATACAAAGAGATGGATGAGGATGATATTAAAGCAGAATTGAAAGAAAAACCTACTAATAAATTCGTAAATAAGATTGTTGGTTGAGTGATACCAAAAGAATATATACCAGGTGTAGAAAAAGGTCTAAAAGAAGCATATGCAAGAGGTTTTGTTGCTGGGTATCAAATGGTTGATATCAGAGCTACTCTTACTTTTGGTTCGTTTCATGATGTTGATTCATCTGAGCTCTCATTTAAGCTAGCAGCTAGTAAAGCATTTCAAGAAGCATGTAGAAAAGCTCAGGCTACTTTATTAGAGCCAATAATGAAAGTAGAAGTAAATACACCAGAAGAATATATGGGTGATATTATTGGACAGATTAATTCAAAAAGATGAAGAATTGATGAAATGTGAGACAGAGGACAGGCTAAAATTGTTAATGCTTTTGTTCCGTTGTCAGAAATGTTTGGATACATGACTGAATTACGTTCAGCTTCACAATGAAGAGCTACATATGGGATGGAATTTGATCACTATGATGAAGTACCTGCAAATGTTGCTACAAAGATCAGAGAAGAGAGAGGGTTTAAATTGCCAGATGAGGATTAATCATTTCTAATAATAAAAAGAGGAGATACAAAGTATCTCCTCTTTTTATGTAAAGTTTTAATTGATTTTGTATCTAAAACAGATACACTTGTTCATGTACTGTTAGATCTAACTAATGTTTCTACAGCACATTTAAAAAATATTAAAATACAGAATTCATATTTAGTTAAAAGAATTCTATGATCAAAGTATTCAAAAATCAGTCTAATTACTAATAAACATTCAATATATTAAGAATTATCTTGAACAGGGTTTATATGTGAGATTGATTTTTATGAATCATTAATATCTAACATAAAATAATAAATGGATTTTGTACAACTTGTACTGTGATCTATCTTTGGTATGGTCTTAGCAGCTGTAGGGTTTTTTATATGGGAAAATAGAAAACTTGTATCAGCTCATTCTAAATCAGAAAGATTGATTACAGATGCTCATAAAAAGAAAGATAAATTGCTTGATTGAGCAAAAAAAGATTGTGAACATAGTATAAAAAATGCGAAAAAAGAAGCTCAGGAGATTGTTTCTAAAGCAGAAAAACTTGAGGAAAGATTGCTTGATCGTGAAGAAAAAATTGAAAAAAAATTTGATGAGGTTAATCAAAAACAAGAAATAGTATCACAACAAGAAGATGAAAATAAGGAAATTAGAAAAAAACTCTTACAAAAAGAAGAAGAATTAGATGGGAAGATATCTGAAATTGCAAAATTATCTCAAGAAGAAGCTAGAGACCTATTTTTAGAAGATATATCAAAAAGGTATCAAGATGATGGGATTACTCTCATTACTAAATATAAGAAACAAGTAGAAAAGCAAAAAAAAGAAGAAGCAAGAGAAATAATATTGAAAGCTATTCAGCAGTATGCAGGAGATGTTACCAGTGAAGTAACAACAACACTTATTCCAATTCCAAGTGATGATATTAAGTGAAAGCTTATCTGAAAAGAAGGAAGAAATATTACTACCTTTGAAAAAGTGGCATGAGTAGCATTAATTGTAGATGATACTCCTGATAGTGTGTTTATTTCAGGATTTGATTTATTTAGAAGATATGTGGCTAAGAAATCTCTTGAAAAGCTTATTGAAGACTGAAGAATCCAACCAGCAAGAATTGAAGAAGTAGTTTGACAAACTGAAGAAGAGGCAGAGATACTTCTAAGAGATTTAGGAACTCAGATACTTGGAGAACTCAATATTACCTCTCTCCCAGATGAAATTATACCAATAATTTGAAAACTTAGATTCAGAACAAGTTATGGTCAGAACATTCTTAAACATTCAAAAGAGGTAGCTCTTATTGCAGAACATTTGGCTCATGATCTATGAGCAGATCCAAAAATCTGTAAGATTGGATGATTATTACATGATTTATGAAAAGCTCTTGATCAAGAAATTGAATGAACTCATCCAGAAATTTGATGAAAAGTAGCAAGAAAATATTGACTTGATCCACAAATAGTTGACATGATTGAGAATCATCATTGAGAACAGTTTAGTATTTCACTAGAGGCTGCAATTGTTCAAGTTGCTGATGCTATAAGTTCAGTGCGTCCATGAGCAAGAAGACAAGCAATGGAGGATTATTTTCAAAGGATTAAGGAGATGGAATCTCTCGTTCAGAGTTTTTCAGGAGTTGTGAAAGCATTTGCACTGAGTGCTTGAAGAGAGGTAAGAGTTTTTGTAGATGCAATAACTATTTCTGATCTACAAGCACAAGAAATGGCAAAGGAAATTGCAGAGAATATTCAAGAAAATTTAAGTTACCCATGAGAGGTTAAGGTAAACTTAATAAGGGAATCAAGGGTTATTCAATATGCGAAATAATTATTTTAATAATACAATCAAGCTATGTACAGTTCAAGTGATATTAAAGTAGGAAAAAAATTTATTATGGAGGGACATCCATATGAAACAGTTACGTATGCACAAAAAGTGATGTGAAGAGGGGGATCAATAATTAATGTAAAAGCAAAGAATCTACTAACAGGTTCTACGGTTACAAAGACATTTTCTGATCATGATAAATTTGAAGAGGCAGACATTTCAATGAACTCATATGATTATCTCTATAATGATGGTGAAAACTATATGTTCATGAATCAAGAGACATTTGAGCAAGTAGAACTTGCAAAAACTACTCTCTGATGAGCTGAATTATTCTTGAATGATTGAGATAAGGTTACACTTCAAGAATTTAATGGAAATCCTATTAATGTAAACTTAGATCCAACTGCGGTACTTGAAGTTGTAGAGACTCCACCAGGAGAAAAATGAGATACAGCAACTTGAGGTAAAAAACCAGCTACAATGTCAACTGGCCTTGTTGTTCAAGTGCCACTGTTTATCAAAGAATGAGATATGTTAAAAATTGATACTAGAACAAAGGAGTACCAATCAAGAGCATAAATTATCATTTTTTATTTAGTTATATTATTATATGTATCCCTCAATAGAGATATTTGGACATCTTATTTTTGTATTTTGACTTACTATTGTTGTCTGCTTTTTTTTGTTTCTCTGGATGCTAAAAAAGCTTTCGATACGATTAGGATTTGATTATAATTTTATAGCTAATTCGATATTTTGGTACTTTATTTCTGTTTTTTTGTTCTCAAGAATGTTTTTCATACTTTCTTTATGGAGAGACAGTGGGAATATAGATAATTTTTTCCAATTTTTTATTACAAGTGACTATAATTTTTCCTTGTATTGAGCAATATTTGGTTTTTTCTTAGTGTTTTTCTTTAATATTAGGCTTTTTAGAAGGGAGGCAAGTAAGTATATAGATGGAATAATAATATCATTTTTGTTCATTGCAATACTTTGATTTATTGGAGCTTTTTTCTGATGACAAGTATATGGAAATCTCACAAGCTTTTGAATTGAGATTCAATATAATGAAGATGCTTTTGTTCCTCTTCACTGAAAACTCTTTCCATTAGCTCTTATTTACTCATTTTGATCTTTTTTGCTATTTTCAGTATTATATATCTTATCTATGTATATTAAAGTGAGAGGGCTTCTTTGATATGTGTGACTTGGAATTTTTTCATGTATGATACTTGGACTAGATTTTTATAGCTGAAAGACAGATGTATTTAAAGCAATGTTCAATATAAACTTATCTCAAATATCGGCTCTTGTAACAATCATATTTTGTTTTATAGGGGTTTTTTATATTAATGTATTAGCATCAGCTAAAAGACCAAGTGAAATCATTTCTCAAGATGAGTAATATAACTATGAAAGTATGAATGAAAAAAGTATACACATAAATACATTTTTTCTTTTCTTCTCAATTTTTTTTCTTTTGTGAGTGTGAGTTTCAAATATTTTTGAATCTCTTTTTTTATGTTGAGTATGTGTTTTTATATGACTACTATTATTATGTAACTATCGGATATTTACTAGAAAGCATGCTTTATTGCTTATTATTATGGTTGTAGCTTTTGTATGATGAGTAGGAATTTCCCAGAATCATATCAATCAGATTAATCAAAAGCAACAGTTTATTAAGCTTCAGTCACATGGTTGAATAAAGTACATAACTTGAGAAGTAACAGATATCTATTCAGTGTCAGCATTTGAATTGAAATATGAGATCTTACTAGAGTCAGTTAAAAATAATGAAACTATATATTATCCAAAAGATAAAATTTATTGACTAGTTTCAATACCTCAGAACTTTTCTCTAAAGAAGTGAGATGTTATTTGAATGTATGAAAAAATACTTCCAATAGAAAATTTTTCTTCTGACTTTGACTACAAAAAATACATGGCATCACAGAAATTTTTTTATAAAATTAATGCTACCTCAATTAATAGAATTGATTATGTACAGCCTCATATAGTTGTGGACAGAGTAGACAAAATGAGATCTAAACTACTTGATAAGATAGAAGAGCTCTATCCAGAAGAAGAATGAATGTTTCTTTGAGGGATACTTTTATGAGCAAGAGAGAATTTACCAGATTCACTAAAAGATAACTTTAATAAATCATGACTGACACACTTTATAGCAGTTTCTGGATTTAATATTACAATTTTAGTGGTCTTTTTAAGTTATATATTAAAGTTCTTTCCAACAATAATCAAAATTTTGTGAATAACTATTTCTATTGGAGCTTTTACTCTTTTAGTCTGAGATGCAGCCCCTGTGATTAGAGCATCTATTATGTGACTTCTGGCTTATTATATTCTCGTTTCTTGAAGAGAAGTTCACACATTGAGTTTGCTTCTATTTGTAGCAGTAGTAATGGTTATTTGGTCTCCCTTTGTATTGACTCATGATGTTAGTTTTCATCTGTCATTTTTAGCAGTGTTGTGAATACTCTACACTCAAGATTTTTTCAAGAAAGTTTTTCATTTTTTACCAGAGACTCTTGCAATCAAAGAGGCTTTTGTTTTGACTTTAGCGGCTCTTGTATTTGCTCTCCCAGTTATGATTTTTAATTTTTGACAACTTTCTCTTCTTTCTCCTTTTGCTAATATTGCTGTTACATGGACTATTCCAATTGCCATGCTTTTATGATTTGTTTCAATTATTATAGATTTTTTCTCCCATACACTCTGAATTTGGTTTTCATATTTCACATGGATATTTCTTGCTTGGGACATAAAAGTAGTCCATTTTTTTGGAGGACTAGATTGGGCCATTTTGAAAACTGACTTTTGAGTGTATA
>CALDZW010000052.1 GCA_937944175.1 uncultured Candidatus Altimarinota bacterium | reverse complement strand
GATATTTTAAATGGAACTATCACTGGGACTGATATTGGTTCTGATACTATTACTGCAACTAATATTGCTGCTAATGCTATTACTGCTAGTGAATTAGCTAATAGTTCAGTAACCTCAAGTCATATTGTGGATGGGTCTATTACTGCAAATGATATTGCTAATTGAGCCATTACATGAGAGGTAATAGGAGCATGAGAAATTAATAGTTCTCATATATTAGATAATAGTCTCACTGCTAATGATTTAGCACCAAATAGTGTAGGAGCAAGTGAACTTGCTAATAATTCAGTAGCTAGTACTAATATTATTGATAACTCTATTACATCTGCTGATATTGCTAATTGAACTATTACTGGTACTGATATTGCTAATGGATCAATTGCTAGTGCTGATATAACTGATAATTCTATAACTGCAAATGACCTTGGTCCAAACAGTGTAGGTAATTCTGAATTGATAAATACTGAAAATCTATACATCAATAATATCTATAGATCTGATCACAACAAAGGACACCTTGTCTGAAGTTACAATAGTGTTGGTGCAAATAGCACTATGTCAAACCCAATATATTCTATTGGTTCTAATTATATGCCAAACACAACTACACTTAACAATTTTTACTGAGTATGATACTCTCATACAAATGCAACCTTCATGCCTACTGAAATTCCAACTGGGTGGTGACATTATGTAGCTGCTGACTGAGATGTAAGGCATTTCATGAATGGTTCTAATGGTCAATACTGGAATTCAGGTTGAATCAAAGTAGATTCAAGAATTGTTGTTTGAAGTGATGGATGGACTGAGTGAGATAGTATTAGACAAAATTCTATTGATAGTTCTGAGATTGAAAACAATACTATTACTGGAGCTGATATTTTAAATGGAACTATCACTGGGACTGATATTGGTTCTGATACTATTACCGCAGCTAATATTGCTGCTAATGCTATTACTGCTAGTGAATTAGCAGATAACTCAGTAACCTCAAGTCATATTGCTGATGGGAGTATTACTGCAAATGATATTGCTAATTGAGCCATTACATGAGAGGTAATAGGAGCATGAGAAATTAATAGTTCTCATATATTAGATAATAGTCTCACTGCTAATGATTTAGCACCAAATAGTGTAGGAAACTCTGAACTCATTGATAATCCTACTTTTACCAATCCTATAGTATCAACACCTACGGCATCAACTCATGCAGCAAATAAAGCATACGTTGATAATTTAGTAAACTGACTTACTTGGAAACCTCCTGTAACATCAAGTCCTGCTGCTACGTATGGAACTTGTACTTCAGCTAAAGAATCTTGGACTACTTTCAACAAAGCTGATAACATTATTTATATCTGTAATGGATCAAGTTGGTTCCAAATGGGGTCTTCTGTTTGAATTCCTAATCTGGCTTGAGAAGTAACTGGGACCATAACTAGTAATCAAGTAGCGAATAACGTTATTGATACTAACAATATTATTAATAATACTATTACTGAAACAGATATTTCTGACAGCTTTATTGCAAGAGATGCTAATCTATTAGACTGAACTGATAGTACAGGTTTCTTAGCCTCAGGGATAGCTGATGATTATACAGGTGCTGATTTGAGAGTAAGACGTAATACCACTAATCAAATGGAAACAAATTGAGATACTTCACAATTTGAAATACTTCAAGAGAATTCATGATGAGATGCTTATATGACATTTCATATAGGGGGTAATTATGCTATGAACTTGGGTGTTGATGCTCAAACAAAGAAGCTTTCTATTGGTTGATGGTCACTTGGACCAAATAAATATGCTCTTGCTACAGAAGATTATGTAGATCAACAACTGTCTCTTCTGTGAGGTGCTTCAAAAAATACTTCATTGAATATTGCTATTGGTAATAACTACTTGTATACACATAGTTGAACAGACAAGCCTATTTTTCTTACAGCAGAGCTTTCAACTTACTGATGAGGTAATTGTGAATGATCTGTTTATGCCCAGTGGTACTCTGCTGGGAATGGTCTTATAAAATGATCTACCAGAATAAGTGGGACAAATATAGGAAACTGAAATGATGGTTGATCATGAATGAGTGATTCAGAGCTAGTTACAATCCCATTTATTGAGTGATCTACTAAAATACAATTTCTAAAATGAGGATGTCACAACCTCTCTTGAAGAATTATTTCAATCACGACTTGATCATTATGAGGATGATCAAGTGGAGGAGGTACTCAAACACCATATGCTACCACAACTGAAGCATGAAAGATTCAAATTACTGGTGATATAACATGAACTTGGAACAGCATTCAGTTAAAACCAAATGTTGTTTGAAATAGTGAATTAATAGATAATCCTACAGTGAACACAATATATGCTTCAAACTGGTTTAGAAGTACTGGAAATAGTTGATGGTACAATGAAAATCATGGATGATGACTCTATATGGCAGATTCATCTTGGATTAGAACATATGGTAATAAAAATTTTTATCATAATACTGGTATTATGAGAACTGATTGAACACTACAAGTGTGAGACAATTGAGCTAGATTTGTAGTAAATACAAATGGTAATGTTTGAATTTGAATAACAAATCCATGAGAGAAGCTTCAAGTAAATTGAAACATCAAAGCAACTGCTTTTCTTTATACATCTGATAAAAGA
>CALDZW010000051.1 GCA_937944175.1 uncultured Candidatus Altimarinota bacterium | reverse complement strand
GAAAGATGTTCGCTAGGACAGAAAGGGTTTTGAATGTTTTGTAGTGAAAAATTTTTACTTATAAAATTTTTTTACTACTTAATAGTTAAAAGAGAAATTTTGACTTAAATACAAGTTTCAATGCAAAAGCCTTGTAAAACTGTATGTGCTGTAATACTGTTAGTTTTATTCATTGGATACAATGAGTAGAATGTCTAATTGAGACAATAATACTATTGATGGCAGATACTATTTGAAAAACTATATTTATATAAAGATTTCATCCGCATCTTCTTAAAGATGCCTATTTGTATTTCTTAACCGTAACATTTGATGTCAGATCAAAAAGATATAGCCCTGTTTGAAGAGCTATTTAGAGCTTCACCTGAAATTAAATATCCAAAAGTAGGGGAAGTAATTGTAAGTACTATTGAAAAAATTGAAAAATGAAATGTACTTGTTAATGTTAATAACCAGTTTTCTGGTCTTATTGTAAAGAAAGAAGTTGGTAATACAGTTGATGCTAGTACTCTTGAAAAAGGACAAGTTATCGATGTAATGGTACTTGGTGACTCTGTAGAAAAAGGGTTACTTATTCTTTCTCTTAAAAGAGCAAACCAAATTAAGAATTTAAGTAATTTGGCTAAGTATAATGAGTCAGAAGAAATTATTAATGTAAAACCAACTGAAGCTAATAAATGAGGATTACTTGTTGATATTGATGGTTTAAAATGATTTATACCTGTATCTCAACTTACTCCACTTCATTATCCTAGAGTTGAAGGTGCTGATCCGGAGAAAATTTTGGCTCACTTAGAAGGACTTGTTTGACTTGATTTCAAAGTAAGAGTAATAAATGTTGATGAGGCTGGAAAGAAAATTATTTTTTCTGAAAAAGCAGCAATTGAAGAAGCAAGAGGAAAAGCTCTTGAAACTCTAAAAGAAGGTGATACGGTTGAATGAGTTGTCTCTTGAATTCTATCATATGGACTTTTTGTCACTTTTGATGGTTTAGAATGACTCGTTCATGTATCAGAGATTGATTGGGGACATGTAAATGATCCATCAAAATTTTCTTCTGTTGGTCAAAAAGTAAAAGTAAAAGTAATAGGACTTGATTCTGATAAAATTTCTCTTTCTATTAAGAGGTTAAAAGAAAATCCTTGGGATGTATTATCTAAAAAATGTAAACTTGGAGACGTGATTGAAGCGCCAATTTCAAGAATTTCTCAATTTTGAGCATTTATGGATCTAGATGGGTGAATTCAATGATTGATTCATTTATCTGAAATTTCTCATGGTGTAGTAAAAGATATTAGAGATTTTGTGAAAGTAGGTGAAAATGTTCAAGCAAAGATTATTAATTTTGAACCAAAGAAGAAAAGAATTGGTCTATCATTAAAAGCATTGCAAGAAGCACCTAAAGGAGCAAAGAAAAAATCAGAAAAAAAAGATGATGATTGATCTGTTAAAAAAGAAAAAGTAAAAAAAGATGATAAAAAAGAAGTAAAATCAGAAAAAAAAGAGAAAAAAGAAGAAATAAAAGCTGAAGAAAAATAGTCCAGTAATATATTTCTGGGAAGCTTATTAAGCACAGATCTATATATTTAAAGAGAATACATTCTCTTGCTTATATTATAACAGTTTAACATATGGATAAAGCTACATTAAATTCTATGTTTGATAATTTGCTTCATATTTGAAACAAAACAAACCACTGGAATCCAAAAATGAAAGAATTTATATATGCTTCAACTAATGGAGTACATGTATTCAATCTTTTGAAAACAAGTACAAGATTAGATGAGGTTAAAAAAGAACTTTCATCTTACTCAAGTCAAGGAAAAAAGATTTTGTTTGTTGCAACAAAGCTTCAGGCAAGAGATGCTTTTGCTTGATTAGCAGTTGATACAGGAAACTATTTTGTAAATGAAAAATGGGTACCTGGATTATTAACAAACTTTAAAACAATTAGAGGAAGAATTAATACGTATTTGAGAATTTTAAAAGAATCTCAAACAGGTGGTCTTGATATGCTTTCTAAAAAAGATAAAGCAACAAAACTTTTGGAATTAGAAAAACTTGATAGAGCATTCAAATGATTAAAAGAGATGAAAAGATTACCAGATGTAATTTTTGTTGTAGATGGTGCGTATGAATTACAGGCAGTTAAAGAAGCTAATTCTTTAAATATTCCTGCTTTTGCTCTAGCAAACACTAACTCAAATCCTGATTTACTTACTGATTTTATCCCTGCAAATACTAACTCGATTAAATCAATTGAGTTTGTAGCAAAATCTCTTACTTCAGTGTGCAAAACTTCTGGGTCACCAAGTGCAGGGAAGAATATGCAAAAGATTCAACAAAGAAAACCGCTCACTAAAAAGCCAGAAGCAGCTAAAAAAGCTATTCCAGTGGAAACAAAAGCTCCAGTTGTAAAAGCTGCAGCATCTGAAGAAAAGAAAGTAGTATCTGATAAACCAGATGATCTCACTAAAGTAGAATGAATTGGTCCAAAAATTGCTGAAACTCTTGTAAATGCATGAATATCAACATATGCTGACCTTTCAAAGAAAAAAGCAGAAGAAATTTCTGAACTTATCACTGAAATAAGAGGATCACATATTACTGACACATGGCCTAAACAAGCAAGTTTAGCTGCTGAAGGTAAATGGGATGAACTAAAAAAATGGCAAGATGAACTTGATTGAGGGAAACCAGCATAAGTCTTTCTGCTATGATACAAAACTAAAATAAAAACTTTCTAATAACTAAAAGATCTATACTATATATCTATATTATTTTTTCAAAATAAGCATTATGGAAGATAAAAAAGTTGAAGAACAACAAGTATGAAAGAGTGAAAGATTTAAACATATGTTGTGTTATGTGCCACTTGGTTCAGTAATTTTGTTTGTAATAGAAAAAACAAAGACTCCTGAATTATTGCAACATATTAAATATGGAGTAGTACTTCTTGTTCTCTATGCTTTATGTATGGTCTTACTTTGATGGATGTTTGGATGACTTATTTTTTTAGTATATGCATGAGTATCATGATTTCTATGATGGAAGGCATATATGTGAAAAGATGTAAAAATAGATGTAATAGATGACTTAGAAAAAAAATATCTTAAAAAGGAAGATTTATAAAATTTTATTTCTTAACTACAAAAATATGGCAATTACTGCTGCTCAAGTAAAAGAGCTCAGAGAAAGAACAGGAATTGGAATGATGGAATGTAAAAAAGCACTTACTGCTGCTGAGGGTGATATGGATAAGGCAATTGAAGAACTCAGAAAAAAAGGATTAGCAAAAGCTGCTAAAAAAGCAGATAGAGAAGCACTCGAAGGTGGAATTAAGATTATTACTGATGGATGAAAAGCTTCAGTATGTTCAATTTCATGTGAAACTGATTTTCTTGCTAATTCAGATAAGTTTAAGTGAATGCTTACAACTATTACTGAATATCTTGCTAAAAATTGAGTTGATTCAAAAGCAGCTGCTCAAGAGCTTATTAATTCTGACTATGCATTAGAATTATGAGAGAATCTTCAAATTCAAGAATATTCAATAGTTGAATCATGAGGAGCTGCTTGATATGTTCATTCGAATGGAAAGCTAGCAGCACTTGTTATGACAAATGCTTGAGTTGATATTGAAAAAGCAAAACAAGTAGCAATGCATGTAACAGCATCTAATCCAGAATATTTATCAGCTGATGAAATATCAGATGAAGTAGTAGAAAAGGAAAAATCACTTCAATTAGAAATAATGAAGGCTGATGAAAAAATGTGAAGTAAACCAGAAGAAGTACTTGTAAAAATTATTGAAGGGAAAATGGGGAAGTTTAAATCTGAAATTTCACTTCTTGAACAAGGATTTGTAATGGATCCAAATCAAAAAGTAAAAGATTTCATTTGAGCTGACTCAATTACATCTTTTCATAGGTACAGTATATAATAAAATATGAGTTCTTAATTTAATATAATTACATAATGATCAGTAATAATATTCAATTAGAGTTCATTCTAGTCCCATAGTTTAACGGTTAAAATCCGGGACTCCAAATCCCGTGCTCTAGGTTCGATTCCTAGTGGGACTGCCATTTAGAAAATTCAACATTATTAGCACTTGTTATTCCCTTAACAGTGCTATTTTTTATGAGTTCTAACCTTGTTTTATCTTCTTTCATTCTTGTTGAGAGTTTTTTTATTGGTACAAACCATGGAAAGGCTTCTAGTTCAAGCTTTCAATCAAGAAGTGAAAAGTTCTGACCTAAAGCTCTTACAATCTCTTTTTTCTCTTGAAGAGTTCAGTAATTAAACTTACTCACTGCCTGTATAGCAAAATCAAATATCTCTTCTGTTATTTCTACACTATCATTTTTTTTGCTGTTTATTTTCTCTATTTGCTCTTTTATATTCTCAATATCAATTTTAAGGTGCTTTTTTCTGATTTTATAGTCTTCCTGTGAAATAAGTTCATCAATAAGTGTATCTGTAAGCTTATTAAGTTTTCTCTCTTCTTTTCTTAGAGTATTATATAAATTGTCTAATTGTTTTTCTTGTAATTCAATATCATTATTAAAATCTTCTTTTAATACATCAAGTATCCATCATTTAAAAGAGGGGAGTATTTCAAGAGATGAAAGTATATCAATGATTTGTTTCTCTAATTTAGTTAGTGAAGTACATTTTTGTGTACACTTCTTTCATTTCTTCTTTTTTGTACAATGATAGTAAGTATAGGTTTTTTTCACTCCAGTGGACTTGATGAGTTTTGTCTTTTCTTCAGCTGTAATAGAACCTCAACATTCTCAACACTTTATAAAACCTGTATAAGCAAACTCTCTAGTTTTTCATCTCATACAAAGCCCCTTCTCTCAAAGTAAATCCTGAACTCTTTGAAATTCTGTATATGTAATCATAGCTTTATGAGTTCATTTTTTAATTTCTCATTTCCACATAAAATCTCCAGTATAGAATGGATTGGAGAAAAGTTTATACATAGAGGTCATAGATAATTTATAACCTCTTTTATTTCTGTATCATATATCATTATTAGCTATCCTCATTATTTGAGGTACTGAGTAGTTACCTGTAAGTATTAAATCCCACATTTTTCTTACAAGTACAAATTTTACTTCATCTATTTCAATAGTTTTTTCTAGCTTATTATTAATATATCATTCAGGTGCTTTTCAACAAAATATTCCTTTTTCTGTTTTACTATTCATTCATCTTTTTACATTCTTTTTTAAATCTAATATAAATTGATTACTCATACCATTCTCAACACTCATTAACAATCAAGCATCACTTTCTTTATATTCTCTATCATTTGTTATAACTGTATTTAGTTCTCAATTTTGAAGCATAAACTGAATAGTTCAACTATCTACTGGATTTCTTGAAAGTCTATCTAGTTTCCAAGCTATAATACCTTGTGCTTCTCAGTGCTGTATTCTTCATATCATTTCATTAAACTTATATCTTCAAGGAGCTTTTGCACTCATACTTTCTTGAAAGACTTCTATAATTTCAATTCATAAACTTTCAGCTTTTTTTGTCATAACTCTTATTTGGTCTTCTAGTGATTGTACTTGTCTTTCATCACTTTCAGTTGATTTTCTAGCATAAAGGAAGTACTTATTTTTCATTAATTTTTTCATAATGTATTTGTTTAATTATATAAAAAGTTATAAACAAACTAAAAGGATAGTCCTGTGCAACCTAAACAAAATCATACTCAAAAAAGAATACAAGAATTTTAGTCAGAACTATCCTAGACAGTCCTTCTTCAAGTTTTAATAGATTTTGTATAAGTTGCCAGGATATTCTAGTAGTTTACTTATAATTGTAAAGAGAACATTGGAACATGGGAACATTCTTTGCTTATAAATAAGGAATGTTCTATTGTTCCTGTGTTCCTAATGAATTTCAGGTATTACAACTCACATAAAAGTTTGATCTCACATTCTTATTTTTTTCTTTGGATATTTTGAATTATTCCAAAAATATTTTAAAAATTCTTTTTCATCAATCTGGTTGTCTGTACAAAACATATTTATCATATGATTCTCTATATCTTTTTTAGTTTTCTTTCAACTATAGTCTGGAAAGTTACTATGAACCCGGTCCCAAAATTGATTTGCTTCATGCTGACTCCTCTCTTCTAAGTCTCTTTTATCTTGATTGTCCAATGCTTCTAAATTATTCCATTCTAGTACTTCAGGGTATTTGTGATGAAGTAATGCTAAATAGTCAGCTACTATGTTTTTATCTCTTATAACCTCATTTATATCTTTTCAGTCCTGAAGTGCTGTATCTGATTTAATAACTGTAAATCTCCTATTACCTTTATCTTTATCATCAAGTTGTAATGGTCTATTAGAATTACTAGATATAAAAAACCATGCAATATTATCTATTTGGTATTGTCTCACTCACTTCTCATTAATAGTTATTGATGAAGCTCATATAATATTTTTTAGTTTATTAAGTATTCCCATATCACTATGAGTATTATTTGTTGTAACCTCAGCAAACTCTACTACTAACTTTTGCCCCCTATACGTATCAAAACTACTCGTGAGATCTCTTTGTCATAAATTAGCTAATACATTACATTTTCAAAAAATAGTAGCTAATAGTGACATTAATGTACCTTTTCAACTTCATCATTTTCAATATAAGACAATTGCAGGTAGAGTTACATCATTTATATTATAATATTTATATAAAATAGCTTTATGAAGGTATTCAATATTTTCCTGTTTATGTCAACATACATTGTCTATAAGTTTGTTAATACATGGATGTGAAAATGGTGTATCTGATGGTTGTAGAATAAAGTTTTTATCTAATAAATTATAGCAACCTTCTCTTCATCCATACCAATAAGCTATATCATCATATACTTTTATTAGCTGTAATTCCCTCATAGTTTTTAATTCTTTTAAAGAGATATTAAGATTATTACATACCTCATTTGAAGAAAAGAATATCTTTTTTTGTACCCAATAGTATTTAGAGGTAGCTTTTACATATATGTAAATATCGTTTATACCTTCTAGTTTCTTATTTAAAGCATTTAAGTCTTTCTCGTTTGAATCTGTACTTTTGTGTGTGTTACTTTTATCTTCAATTAACAGTGTTTTTATATTGCTAAACTTTTCCATAATCATTTTTTATTAATAATTTAAATTAAACATTTCTATTACTCTTTTAAAAGCTTCTTTAGTGCTTATGTTTTCTATTTCAGAGATAAAATTTATAGCATTTCATCACTTTAAGCACCCAAAACAATAAAAACTATTAGTTTCTATATAGATTTTAAAACTAGGTGTTTTATCATTATGCAAAGGGCACCTAATATTTTTTCTTTTACAATATGAAGGGAGTTTGGTATACCTTCATATTACATCACATATAGATATTTGATTTATATCTATATGTTTGTAATTATATCTTCTACTTTTGTCTTTTGGTAACTCTGAATAAAGATGACTCTCTACCACCTGTAAGATATTTTCTAAAACTTCAAGTGTATCTCATCAATGAGCCATAAAAATTTGTACCTCTAAAAAGTGCTTTTCAAGCTCTGAAAGGTCTTGAAACTTATTTTTGTTATACTTTGCTATCTTTTGTAAAGAGGTCTTTAGATTAGAGTATTCATTGTGAATTGGAGAAATAAAATCTTTTATCTCATCATTAGTCATTGATGAGAGAAGAGTTTTCTCAGTATTAAATTTATTATTCTTTTCTAAATATTCTCTTTCTTCACTAGCTTTCACTACTATGTGAATTATGGTACAAAGCAAGCTTAGATAGATTGACTAACTTTCTACCCATATATTCAGCTTCTGAATCACTTATATCAATTCAGAATTCTTTTCTATAGATTGTTTTAAAACCTTCTATTTCGTTCTTTAATAAAATTGTCATAATAAAGAATATTAGACAACCAGCTGGTTTATAAAGTCAGTATACTAGTAACTGATAATCACTTTTGATAATTACAAAAAAAGACTATCAACAATATTGTTGTAATCTCTTATTATAGGATATTTCCTTAAAAAAATAGTGTAAACTGAAATTTAAATACTCTATTTTTATTGAACTAAAGGCATCTAATTACTATTACTGCAGTAGTAATAATATACTTTTTCTTATTAATTACTGTTTTAACAGTAATTATCTTTACAATCAGACCATCATAATATATTCTTCTCTTTCAGATTTAAAGTAAATTATCAGTTTCTTTTTATCCAAGCTACTAAGTTCTGTAAAATTATTCCTAAAAATATTATCTTTTGTAGATTTTAGATCACTTTTAAACCCCTTTGATTTCAAATAGCTTTTGGTAATCCACTGTCAGATATTTTTATATAATTCTTCAATAAGAATTTGTCATACAGGTGAATCAGTAAATGAAATTTTTCTTCAATTATAATCTAGAATCTTTGTTTTATGATTATAGGTAACATCATAATTGGATCAAATAGTTTTATCTTCAGCTACAGTATTTATTGTTTCATAATAATATATATTTCATTGTTTTTGTCATGTTAATATCAACAGATCATCAAAATATTCACACTCTTCTATATAACTTAGATAGGGTATTTGATCTCCTGGATCCATTCTATTATAATCAGTGATAATATCACTTACATGTTTGTCTATAAAAAAATGAAAGTTATTATCAAATTTCAATGATGATAATAGTAAGTTTTTATTCTCATCACTAACTATTTCAAGCAGATAATAGACAAGCCTAGCTATGTATAGTCTTTTATATGTAGATAGAGCATAAGTCAATATTTCAAAATCATAAAATATATATTTTTCATTATCTATTTTTAAATAGTCTATCAATACTTCAATATCAATTGAATCATGTTTAAGATTTTCATTACAAATCACTTTGACAATAGCTTTTAGTAATCATAATGAGCAATTATGTTTGATATTTTTAGTATCATATATTATTACTT
>CALDZW010000050.1 GCA_937944175.1 uncultured Candidatus Altimarinota bacterium | reverse complement strand
ACATCCTCTAGACTCAGATTCTTTCCTGAGACAGTATCAGGAAGAACAAAGACTGGAGCTTTCATTCACATTTTTAGATTTTTTGACTCTGTAAGTGACATAGATACTTGTTACAATATAAGTAATATAATTATATGGTTTTTTATGAGAAAATCTACAAAGTATATCTTTCTTGTTTATTGATCTTTAATTTTGAAAGCACTGGATTTTTGACAGACTCTAAAACTAACTCAATAGACACATCTTCTATTATACTCCTTAGGTAGTCAGTAATTCACTCTGCACTATCTCAAACTAACACGGCAAATCTCACTGAAGCCTCAATATCTTGTGTATTTTCAGCTAGAATATTTATATCATTCTCTAATCCAAATTTACGAATTCTCCCTCTGAGTTTGACTCAATTAATTGGAGTAGATTTAGTGGTAATTTCATAGATATTCCAAGAGAGTATTTTCATCATGATCAAATTTTCTTTATTAAATATAAGACTTAATCTTTTTATAAACAACTAATCCACACTTTTTGCCAAAAACTTCTCACTCAACTCCTTCACTCTCTGGATATCAACTTTCTCTAAGTTTTTCAGCACAAAATGCTGCCTTCACTTTTGAAATACTTCCTTGTGTTTGTCTACAAAATTCCAGTAGAGATAGTTGAGAGGACAAGCATCATCTCAGTCTTTCTGCTTGGGATCATATTTGCAGTTTTTACAATAATCTGACATTTTGTTGACATAGTTTGCACTGGCAATATAGGGCTTGGTAGCAAGTTTTCAAGAATCAGCATATTGACTCATGCCAAGCACATTAGGTGTGACTACCCACTCAAAGGCATCAAAATAGTATTCAAAAAACCATTTATTAAGTTCATGAGGATTCAGGCCAGTGAGGAGGGAAAAATTCCCTATGATCATGAGTCTTTGAATATGGTGAGAAATATTTTCTTTTTGGACTTGCTGAAGCGTAGTTGAGAGGCAATTCATGCTGCAATTTTTTCAATCTTTCCAGAAATACTCTGGCAATGATCTTGTGTGATTCAGTCCATTTTCTGTGTAGAGAGAATCTTTGTAGTGCTGAAAAAAATGATACATATATTCCCTCCACCCAAGTACTTGTCTGATAAACCCTTCTTTATTATTGAGAGCTGTACTAGATTGTTCCACTGCTGAAACCACTTCTCTTGGAGAGAGAAGTCAGTAATTAATAGAAGCTGAAAGCATACTATGATGTACATAGGGATCATCTTGATACATAGCATCTTCCAATTTTCCAAAGGTATCTAGATGATTTGTGATAAAATAGTCTAATAGCTCTAGGGCTTCTTCTCTAGAAGTTGGCTGAGGAAATCGAAGGGATTGCTTATAGTATTCTTCCGCTTCTAATAATCAGCTATTTTTTTCTAATGAAAAACTCCATGATCATTCATGTTTTCTCTCAAACTTTCTATTTTGAGCATCATAATTCCATTCTCCCCCTTCTGGAGTACCATCAGCATTCATCATGATGTCTTCTTTTTTTCTCATGAATCTATAAAAATATTCCATAATTGGAGGTTTTTTGTACTGTTTTTCAAAATCTGTATGAGATAAGAAAAAAGACTGTGTATCTTCTCGGAGCTCTAGCTCTATTCATATATTTTCTAGCTTTTCTCAGATTGTAAGAAAATTTTGATACACATAGTTCTCTACTGGTTTTACTAAAATATATTTTTCAACTCATTGTTTCTTAGCATATGTTTTGAGCCCAGCATAAAAAGACTTGGCTGTAACAAAATCAGCTTTTTTTCATGAGTTTTTCAACTCTTCCACTAAGTTTTTCCCACCAGCATAATCAATTATCTTACTAGCAATATTCAGGTTTAGTTCTTCTCATTGAAAGAGTATTTTTCAGGTATGATGAATATAGAGATAGGTTTTTGCATCAGTACTTAGATAGTTTTCTCTGAGTTGATTGTAGAGAATAATTTGCGTTGTTTTCATAGTAAGTGGAAGAATATTTTGTAATTTCTAATAAAATATACATAATTTATATACTAAAATTAGTATACTAAAATGAAGCAAACTATCAACATTATTTGGTGTAAGAAAAATCTCAGAGTCACTGATAATGAAATTCTTGCAAATCTTGATCATGATATTCCAACTCTTGGAGTATACTTTTTTGAACCGAGTATTATGTCAGCTCCTGATTACTCAGATTTTCACCTCAAGTTTACTCTTGAGTCTCTCATTAAACTTCAGGTGAGTTTGTATAAGCTCTGAATTCCTCTCTTATTGCTTCCTTATGAAACAGTAGATTGATTCAAGGAATTACAAAAACATTACAATCTCAAAAAAATTTTTTCTCATGAAGAAACGGGAAATTGGAAAACATTTATGAGGGATAAAAAAGTGATAAAATTTTGTAAATCAGAATGCATTATATTCAAAGAATATCCAACTAATTGAGTAGTAAGAAGGCTCAAAAGTAGAGATGACTGGAGTGATGTTTGGAATATGAGAATGAGCCAAGACCCCTTTATGGCTAGATCAATTACAAACAAAATAGCCCTTCCAGAAGCACTGCAAAAAATCTCAAGAGACACAAAAGCTGAATATCTAGAAGCTATAAAAAACATGTGATTACTGCAAGTTGGATGAGAATCTCAATGACACAAAATATTGAGAGATTTTTTAGACCAGAGAAGTACAAAGTATATGTATCACATTTCTAAACCATTTGAGTCTCAAAGCTGATGCTCGAGACTTTCTCCCTATATTACCTACTGATGTATTTCTATAAAATATATTGCTCAGCACGTGTATATTAAAATTCAAGAGCTGAAAAAAATAGGTTCAGAATATGCGAAAAAGCACATCAAATCTCTCAATTTTTTCATGGCACGAATTCATTGGCAATCACACTTTATCCAAAAGCTTGAAGACCAACCAAGAATGGAATTTCTGAACCTCAATAAAGAATTTGATGCTATCAGAACAGAAGTCAATCATGAGTTAATTGAAAAAGTATTTACCAGCCAGAGTTGAATCCCTTATATTGATGCCGTTATGAGACA
>CALDZW010000049.1 GCA_937944175.1 uncultured Candidatus Altimarinota bacterium | reverse complement strand
TAGTGACCAAATACTTCTAGAAGAACAAACATGAGAACCTTGGAGCCTTGCTGAGCATACAAAAAGAAAGCCTGAGAATGATACTGCAGATAGACATACTGGGAAACGAGCATGAGGTCCTGAGAAGAAAAAAAGTGAGAAAAAAGGTTGGAAAACCAATAAGTAAGAATGAAACATTTTTTTAATCATAGCAATATTCTAAAGTAGAGATAAAATCTCTACTTTATTTTTTGACTAAATCATATATTATTCTAAAATATATGAAATTAATTATATTAATGAAATTATTCAATTGCTAACTCCAGAAGATCATGAGTGACTCTATGCTTACAAGAAAGATACAATAGACTTTCACTGGCTGTGAGAAGTTCAACAATCTGCTATTGTTGATAAATGGGTGAAATACTTTGCAGATGAAGTAAGTGGAAACAGTTGAGTATCCCAAGTTATATTAAATGAAGCCCTTTGTACTGCAAAAAAGAACAAACGTTTTCCTTGTAATGCTCAAACTCAGCAAAAATTACTAAAACATGTGGCAAGAAAATTATTCATAGAGAGACCTTTAAATGGGGTTGATAAATTTGAAGACTCTTACCCTGAATGATTTTTATCATCAACTAATAAATATCAGAATTCAGTTGTTAATGGATTAATTGCTAATGATGATTTTTGCAATAATGTTTTAAAATTAATAGAGAAAAGATTGCCTATTATAAAATAGAATATAACTCTCACACAGTATAAAATTGTGTTTTTTCTTACCTAAAACACTAAATTAGCACACAAAGCAAAAAAGTGCTAATTTTATTTTGACAGGAGAAAAAAAAATGATACTATGTTTTTAATCCATAGAAATATGTGATAAGGAGAATTTTTATTAACTCTATCTTGAATTCTCTCCCTTTGCAAGGGAAAGAGGCATATTAGTACTAAATATAAGTACATGTAGCCTTCTTGCTCTTGTAAAGAGTAAGATACAGAAAGAGTTATTAATAATGATTCCATTAAAATATATTAAAAATAACTATAAATACCTATGTGAAAAATAATTTGAATAGACCTGTGAACTACTAATTCTTGTGTAGCTTTCATGGAATGAGGTGAAGCAAAAGTAATTCCTAACGCTGAATGAAATAGAACCACTCCTTCTATAGTAGCGGTTGATAAGGAATGAAATACTATTGTTGGTACTCCTGCTAAAAGACAAGCAATTACTAATCCTCTTGGGACAATTTTCTCTGCTAAAAGATTTATTGGGAGAAAATATAGTGAAGTATCAGATGAAATTAAAAATGCTCCATATGAAGTGGTGAAATGAAAGAATGGTGAAGCGCTTATCAAATTTAATGGAAAAGATGTGAGACCTGAAGAAATTTCATCTCATGTACTTATGAAGCTCAAAGAAGATGCTGAAAAATTTCTTGGATGAACAGTTACAGAAGCGGTTATCACAGTTCCTGCATACTTTAATGATGACCAAAGACAAGCAACTATTAATGCGGGGAAGATTGCTGGACTTGAAGTAAAAAGAATTGTAAATGAGCCTACAGCTGCTGCTCTTGCTTACTGAGCAGGAAAAGGGAAAAATGAAAAAGTTGCAGTATACGATCTATGAGGTTGAACATTTGATATATCAATACTCGAGCTATCTGAAGAAGGGACATTTGAAGTACTAGCGACGAATGGTGACACTCATCTTGGTTGAGATGACTTCGATCATATGATTGTTGAATATATTGTTGATGAATTTAAAAAACAAGAAGGAGTAGATCTTAGAAAAGATGCAATGGCACTTCAAAGAGTAAGAGATGAAGCTGAAAAAGCGAAAAAAGAACTTTCAAGTACTACTTCTTATGATATTAATCTTCCATATATCACTGTTGATGCTACTGGACCAAAAAATCTAATGATGAGTATTTCAAGATCAAAATTCGAAGAATTGATTTGAGATCTTGTAGAAAGAAGTATGACTCCTTGTAAAAAAGTACTTGATGACGCTTGATTAAAAGCAAGTGAATTAAATACAGTGTTACTTGTATGAGGTTCAACAAGAGTACCATTAGTTGTTAAAAAAGTAGAAGAATTCTTTGGAAAAAAACCAAGCGCTGGAGTAAACCCTGATGAAGCTGTTGCTCAATGAGCTGCATTTCAGGCTGGTATTATTGGATGAGATGTGACTGATGTACTCCTTCTTGATGTAACACCATTAAGTCTAAGCATTGAGACTATGTGATGAGTAGCTACAAAAATGATAACAAGAAATACTACTATCCCTGCTAGTAAATCAGAAACTTTTTCAACTGCTGTTGATAATCAGCCAAGTGTAGAGATTAATGTATTACAGTGAGAAAGAGAAATGGCTGTTGACAATAAAACTCTAGGTAAGTTTATACTCGATGGAATAGCTTCAGCTCCTAGATGAACTCCTCAAATTGAAGTAACTTTTGATATAGATGCCAACTGAGTCCTTACTGTTAAAGCTAAAGATAAAGGAACTGGTAAAGAACAACATATTACCATTCAAGGAAGTACTGGTATGGATGAAGGTGAAGTTGATAAACTTGTAAAAGAAGCTGAAGAAAAAGCTGAAGAAGATAAGGCAAGAAAATCTAGTGTTGAAGCGAGAAATTTAGCAGATTCTACTGTACACCAATCAGAAAAAACTCTTGAAGATAATAAAGATAAAGTTCCAGAAGCAGATGCAAATGAAGCAAATGAAGCAATTAGTGAATTAAAAAAAGTTCTGGAAAATCCAGAAGCTAGTAAAGAAGAGCTAGAACCTGCTACTAAAAAAGTAAATGATATAATGATGAAGGTTGGACAAGCAATTTATGCTCAACCATGAGCTGATTGAACTGAAGCATGATGAGATAAAAAAGAAGATGACTGAGTAGTTGATGCTGAAGAAGATAATGGAGATGATAAAAAAACTGAAAGGGTGTAGTTTTATAAATGTTCAGTGTAGAGATGTTTTTCCAAACATCTCTTTTTTTATATTAGTTCTTACAGTATGTTTTTCTATATTATTCTTTCTAAATTCCACATGTTTTTTCCAAATATCTCTATATGAACCAACACATATTATAAAAAAATATTACAGCTTAATTAATCCTTAAATCAAGGACTTTTTTCACGTATTATTTTGACAATAGAGAGATTTTTTACTAAAATGTAATGGATAGTTTTTGATAGTTATCAAAAGTTACACAAAATTTTAATATTAACTTTTTTCATATGAAAAATGTGAGCAAAAAATTAGGGTTTAC
>CALDZW010000048.1 GCA_937944175.1 uncultured Candidatus Altimarinota bacterium | reverse complement strand
GATATTTTAAATGGAACTATCACTGGGACTGATATTGGTTCTGATACTATTACTGCAACTAATATTGCTGCTAATGCTATTACTGCTAGTGAATTAGCTAATAGTTCAGTAACCTCAAGTCATATTGTGGATGGGTCTATTTGAGCTGCTGATTTAAATCTCAGTTGAATAAGTCTTTCTGGAGAAGTTACTGGACCTATGAATAATACAATATTAGCTAATAACACTATTGATACAAATAATATTATTAATAATACTATTACTGAAAATGATATCTCAGATAGCTTTGTTGCTAGAGCCGCTCAAAAAGTAAATCCTCTCCCAGCATATACTTGAATGGGTGATTTAAATGGAACTCCTCGTTCTCTCAATGACAAAGGCCTATCTGTTGGGTTTGTACGTGCTACTACTAACAATGCTCCTATTAGTTATTGAATGCTTATGAATATCCCTTCATATACTGCTGGTCAAGATGGATGAGCAGGACAAATTCTTTTCCCATATGATCAATGATATACTGGAAATGGAAACCCTATGTTTAGAGTATGAGATTACAACAATGCTTGATGGGCTACTTGGAAAACTTTCTTAGATAAACAATGGTGAGACACTAGCTATGTAAATGTATGAGAAGCTATTAACGGAGACACAATTATTGATTGAACAATTGATAATAGTAAATTAGCAGCCAACAGTGTAGGTAATTCTGAATTGATAAATACTGAAAGTTTCACTATGAATAACCTTACCCTTAATTGAAGAACTCTCAATCTAGGAGGAAATACACTAATTGGAAATAATGCTTCAGCTACATATCTCGATAGTAATCACTCTACAATAACTCAGCTTATTCTGAGAGATAAAGAAGATACTATTTATTGAAGGATTGTGTGAAGTGATGATTGAACCAACTTTGGACTCTATGATTGAGATGGTCACTACTCTGTTAATGCTGTAAAAGATTCTCATGTAGAACTCAGGGATAACAACCAAACAACTTTTGCAGCATGAAATGGATGAGTAACTTGAACATACTGAAGTGTATCAACTGCTGGATCTTGAAAATGATCTTATGAAGGATACTCTATTAATGGAAGGTATGTACTTATGTCTGCTAATGATACTGCTGTAGGACTTTACAATGATCTTGATAACCAATGGATGCTCTACTGAGCTAGAAACTGAGCTATGAATCTCTATTATGATGGGGTAAATAAAATTCAAACTACTCCTACTTGAGCTCATGTAAGTTGAACTATTGCTGCTGATACTCCTACTGCTAATGATCACTTAACTACTAAAAGTTATGTTGATAATTTAGTAAACTGACTTACTTGGAAACCTCCTGTAACATCAAGTCCTGCTGCTACGTATGGAACTTGTACTTCAGCTAAAGAATCTTGGACTACTTTCAACAAAGCTGATAACATTATTTATATCTGTAATGGTTCAAGTTGGTTCCAAATGGGGTCTTCTATTTGAATTCCTAATCTGGCTTGAGAAGTAACTGGGACCATAACTAGTAATCAAGTAGCTGATAATGTTATTGATAGTGAAAATATTATTAATGAGAGCCTGAATACACAAGATATTAGTTTTGCACAAATACCATCACCTAAGTCAATATTATTATCAGAAACAGCTTGATCCAACCCACTTCTTTCTTTTGGTGGAGAGAATACATGAGTGTGATATAGCTCAATTGGTTGAGGTATGTGAATATATTCTACTTCATGACTATGAGCCTATGCATTGGAAAATGTATGATTCTGATCAAATAACAATTCTGCTGTATGAGCGTATGCATTACAAAATATCAGTTCAAATTCACTTAATAATTCAGCTTTATGAAAATGAGCATTACAAAATATGACTACATACTCTTCTAATAATGTAGGTGTATGATTTGAAGCCTGAAGCAATTTAACATCTTGAGAAAATAATATTATGATATGAGCTAGTGTTCAAGCAAATCTTGCAACATGATCAAATCAATTAAACATATGAGATACTATATTATGAGACCTTAAGCAAAAATGAATATGAATTTGAATGCAACCATGAGATAATAAACTTGCAATATCTGCCGAAAGATATGAATATGATTCAACTGTAAGTGGTACTTTCCCCATGCCTAAGTGTGACTGTGACATAAGTAACTCAGTTGCTGAATGTAGTAGTGTTCCTGTTGAAGTTAGTACTGTATACTATGGTAACTACTGAGATTTCTGTTCTGATAGAACTATTGTATCAGGGAGTACTATGTATATAGTTTATAAGAAGCAATCACATCTTGCAGTGAGTATTGATAAAAATGGAGCTTTACAAGCCAATGATTGAATAGAAACTTCATGAGTCACAATTTCAGATGCTAGGAATGGATCAGCAGATGCATTAAATCAATTTTTACAAATTAAGAATACATCAAATAATAAAAAAATATCATTAGGAGTATTCTCTCCTAATGAGAGTCCTTCTTCAACACCCTATAATAGTAATCCTAATATGTGATACCTGTATGCAGAAGAAGGATTCCAAATTGTAACAGGTGGTAACTCAACTGTAGCTCGACATACTTTTTATAATAATTGAAATTTTTCAGTATCTGGAAAAGTTTCGTGAATTGAAGTAGAAGCACAGAGAATAAAAGCCA
>CALDZW010000047.1 GCA_937944175.1 uncultured Candidatus Altimarinota bacterium | reverse complement strand
TTTTGATGAACTTCATGATGATTGTGAAGTTTGAATAGTTGATGAATTATTACTTTGTTGCTCAACTTCTTCAACATCAACAGAAAATACTCAGAATGTTGAAAAATGATTTGTAGTACATGTTACTGTATTATAAGTTGTATTCACACTACAGTTATTTAGCTTTTTCCATTCATTATCTATTTCATCATATCTAAAAATAGCTAAATTAGATTCATCCTCAGTTCATAGTTCTGATTCAAGATAATTAGAGGTAATTTCAATCTCTTGATCAAAATTCTTCATTCTCTTATTTGGAGTACAATATGCTGAAAGATCATATGTTCTCAATGTTTTTCATTTGTTATCCGGTTTTCATAATGAGTTTTCAACAGCAATTTTATCTATTTCTTTAAACTGAAAGTATGCTCATTCTCAGTTACAAGTATTTTGGGATAAATATGAAGTTGAAAAACCTGCTGGAACATCAACTTTTACCATTTTTCAAGCATTTTGTAGCTCAATTGGATTATTTGTTCCTTCAGTATTTAATACTACGTCTACATCTTTTACACTCAAAACTTCTGCATTTCATGAACATCATGATGTAATAAAGTCATATATTCATTCTTTTGCTTCATTTCAATAAGCATCAACTGAAACAGTATAATAGTAATACTTAGTACATTGGCTGAGCCCAGTAAGAGTAGCTGAATGAGTATTCACTCTTGGAGCAATGTCTGCAACTTGTGTTTGATTATTTACAACGGTAGTTAAACCATATATAATCTGAGTTGAAGTTTTTTCATTTGTTTCCCATGAAATAGTTACTGATTCTCCTCATGTATTTACCTGTAAAGAATCTTCAACCATCACAGGCGCATCATTATCCATGACTATTACTGTTCTTGTAACTGGTTGTGCCAGATTTCATGCTGCATCTGTATAATTATATGTCAGTGTATAGGTTCATGGTGTTGAAGTATCAACCGTATTTCATGTCACTACTGCTCATGTTCCATCTACATTATCCATGAATAGTGCTCATGCATCTGTATAAGCAGTTCATGCTATATGAGTAATTGTAGGATTTCATACTAGTGTAAGTGTTGGAAGTGTTGTATCAGGCACTACTGCTACTACAACTGTCACTGTTCTTGTAACTGGTTGTGCTACATTTCATGCTACATCTGTATAATTATATGTCAGTGTATAGGTTCATGGAGTTGAAGTATTAACTGTATCTCATGTCACTACTGGTCATGTTCCATCTACATTATCTGTAAATACTGCTCATGCATCTGTATACACAGTTCATGCTGTATGTATAATTATTGGGTTTCATACGAGCGCTAGTGTTGGAAGTCAAAAATCAAATACTTCTTGATAGTAATTACTTGAGTAATTTCCAGAATTATCAGTACTCGTAATGACAACATCTTCTCAACTTACAACTGCAGGTCACATATCACAGGCATATGTTCCAGAAACAGTAGCAATGGTAGTACACGTTACTCAAGATGTAACTGAAACAAGTGACACAGTACTAAAAGGTTCTGCTGTTCATTCAGCTATAGTAGTTCATTCAGGTGTTTTGATAGTTGGAAGTGCGGGTACAGTAGTATCAATCACCAATACTGACCTGGTAACTTCTTGAGCTGCTTGAGAAGATGAGTCAGTATAATTATAAGCTATTGAATACGCTCATAGAGTATTTGTATCAACTATTCCACTTCATACTAATGCTCCTGTTCAATCAACATCATCAATAAATAGAGCTCAAGAATCTGAATATGTTGCTCATTGAGAAACATTCACAGTTCCACTTCATACTAATTCAATTATGGGTGGTAAATTAGCTTGAAATGAATTCAAAGTAATTGCGTGACCAATGTTTCATGCAAAATCTTTTCAAATTGCACAAATATATTTTCAATTATTAGCAACACTATTACTGACAAAAGAATTATTATTTGTATATGGATTTATTGCAGTAAATAAATCTGTACAATCTGCTATATTGGACACATATCCATATTGTAATGTAGTGACATCTAAATTATCATCTGTAGTAATAATTTCAATAATGTCACTAAGAGCTGGTGAAGGATCAATTCCATCAATAAATGATATAATTGGTTTTATGGTATCAACCGTAATATGTTTTTGTGTTTGTGGACTGACATTTCAAGCACTATCACTTTGAGTAGCAATAATATCATAATTATCATCTAGAAGCTGACTTGTAATTGGTAGTGACCAGTTTCATGACCCATCAACTCCTGTAGTATATACAACTCCATCAATTGTAAGGACTATTGTACTTCATACTTCCCCTGTTCCCGATATTATTGGGAGATTATTTGATATAAAGTCTCAATTATTATGACTCGTGATCACTGGTGGTAAAGGAGCAATCTCATCAATATCTATTATACTAATAATCATGATTTTCTCATAAGTACCTCCATTACCATCGTCAGTCTCAACTCTTATTGAATAGGTATTATTTCAAGCAAAATCTCAAGTATCAACTGGATTTTCATAGTCAGGTGACATCTTCAAAACAAGCTGACTTCATGAAAGAGTAAATAACGAATTGTCTTCATCTCATCCTCATGAGATTAATGTATATGTGTGTGCGTCTCCTTGATCTACATCACTTGAAGTGAGGTTTCATACTACATCTCATAAAGAACTATTTTCACTTATACTACTATTATCAAGAGCAATATCTGTTGGTGGATTATTTGATATCGGAGTAAATGTGACACTATTATCTACAGATGTAGATTTGTAATTCTTAACTCCTAGTAATGTAAGAACGTTTCATTCTTCAAGTATTGGCTCTACAGTATCTCAATTTGAAAGTCAATTAACAACTATTTGAAAAGAAGTTCCATCATTTGGAGATACTTCATTTATAGTACTTACAGATGCAGTTGTACTTCACGAGAATGTAATGTCAGAAGTTGTAAATGTTGACATATCCATAGCTTCATCAAAAACTATATCAAATATTACTGAATCCACAGTTGTTGGGTCAATTTGTGATGTAGCTTGCTCAATAGTTACAGGAATAAATGATTGCATATTTCTTGACCTATCTCATATAGCATTATACCAAGTAAGATTGTTTATGATAGCCTCTTTATTTGTATCTGATTCAATATGATCAAAATGATTATTTGCAATTTTATAAGTTGTCATTCATGATGAAATAAATTCTGGAGCAGCTCATATAAAGTGATTTGTATTTGCTCTAAATACTCTCATATTTGGTCTTGATAAAATTCCAGACGGAACTTCTCAATGAAAATTATTCTCTTCTAAATACATCCAGTTAAGGTTTGCTTGTCATCAAAGTGCGTCAAGTGTTCAAGAAAAATCATTTCTATGGAATCTTACTTCTTGTAAATTTATAAGGTTTGAAAATGAAGCAGGAATGTTTCCTGACATATTATTTACATCTACTCTCAGACTAGTAAGGGTAGTAACATTTCATAATTCTTGTGGTAAAGTTCAAGAAATGGAATTCCCACTCAAGAATAACTGTTGAAGAGATGTAAAATTTCAAATTTCAGTTGGTAGAATTCACACTACTCCATTATACTGTAAATTTATTCTTGTAAGATTTGCTCATGTAAAAAGGAGTCAAAACCATGTTTTAACTGAAGTACCTGTTGTTCCCCAGTTAGTATTATTATTCCAAGAATCTCAATTTAATGAATTATACATGGCTCAAAGAGCTTCACACTCAATTTGAGAAATCTCTGTTGTAGCCGTATCGCTACAATCAGTATTAAATCAGGCAGCATGTGTCTGATTAAACAATTGAGTTGGTAAAATATATGTTGAAATAAAAGCTACAATAAGTATCTTAGTAGCCATTTTTCTCAAATTCATAATTTTTATAATTATATAGTAAAAATTCTCATTCTTCTAGAGTGTAAGAACTACACAAATAATAAACTATAAAAAATCTATAAACAAAAAAATAACTATTATTAGGCATGTTTATTGTTGACATTTACAAAAAAATACAAAAAAAATAAACCCTCTACTTCTAGGGGGTTTATTTTTTTATATTTAATTTGAAACTATACTATCATATGCAGTATAATATCTTCATCAAAGCTCAATCTGTCAATCAAGTGAATAATGAATATTATCTGACATTCAGGTGATTCTTGTTGGATTATATGGGTCTGCAAATGCAGTATTTAAGACAATTGAAGGAGTATTTTTATGAACATTCTCTATTGGCTCATATACTGTTGGGTTATCATCAACCCAGTTAGGTGCCATTCATCAAACTATAAATGGTACATTGCTAGCATCTCAATCTATATCACTTCTCATATCAGATATCATATTATGAAAGGCTAACTGATAGGTACTTGCCTGTGAACCACGTGATGCATCATACTCTCATTGATGCCATAGTATTGCTTTTAATTCGCTTCATGGCTTACTTGCTAGTGCTGCATTTACTCTAGTAATTGCATCATTATAAGCCGTATCTCATTTATTCCAGAAGTTATTCATAAATCCTGAATTTCCATATCCGGCTGGTATGATAAGTACCTCCCTGTCTCATACTAAATGTCAGTTATTTATGTAATGAGACACAAATGGGATACCAAATCACCCTCTATCTACTCTTTTTGTCCAGTGTTCTAGAGGAACAGTAGCAGGTGCTATTTGATTATTATTTGGATAAAATCTTCCCCACTGATATACGTCTGCTGGTACAGTAATTGTAGAAAGATCTCATAATCAGTAGTGAGTATTTGATTGTCCTGCAATCAAGAAAATATCATATCAAGTGTCTACTACTGGAGGTTGGTTATCATTATTATTGTTATTTGAAGAACCATTTCATGATTGGTATCATGTGTTCTGTGTAGAGCTTGAAGCATGTATTTCAAAATCTCAAACTACAGCACTTCTTCATGAAAATCCATTAACAAAAAGTGAACTATACGATGATGAATGTGATGAATTTTCATTCTTTGCAACAATATTATTTGTATTTGTACTTCAACTTGCTTGTGAATCAATGGCTACTCACATTGCTATATTGTCTGTTATCACTGCAGGATGAATTCAAATGATTCTTATATATGGCTTTGTAATAGTTTGAGTAAGGTTGTAATCGCTTACATTACCTTGGATCATTGTATTATTTGTCATTTCAATATCAACAGCTTTTACACTTACAATTCCGTTAATATGATTATTATAATTAAGATTATTATCAATAACAATTCTTTCAATAGGATAAGAATTATTATTTGAATTCACTACTATAAATTGAGTAAAATTCCCATCTCATATCAATGATGTATTTCATGATATTTCCACATCTGTCAGTTTTTGAGAACCTCATGTATTCCACACACTAATAGAAACAGGAGCCCTTGTACATGAAATAACATTAGAAAAATCACATCCGTAAAAATCAGAAAAATGATTTCATGCTACTCTAATATTTTGTGAATTTTTTCAAATTTCAACTCATGATTTATATATATTTGAAAAATCATTCTCTAATACATCTATATCTTGATTATGTAGTGAAATAAATGATTTTACTAAATGAGAAAAAGTATTTCATTCAAAAACAATGTCTGTGTTTCAATGAACGAAAGCTCCCCAGGTATCATCACTCAGTGTAGCATTATTGCTTCACTCTATATTTGAATTCCTTACAGCGATATTATTTGAATTAAATATCCTTACAAAAGCACTCCATTCTCTTTCATTTGATCTCTTGATATGTGAAAAATCAATTGAATTAAAGGAAAGATTTGAAGAGTTACTTATAGTAATTTTTTCTATCAGAGCCATATTATTTGAATCAACTGATTCTAATAATACTTCTCAAGCCTTATTAATATTATTGATAACAATATCTCAATAATTTCATGAAGATAACAATATCCTATCTCAAGGAAGAGAAGAAGAAATAGCAGCATTCAGCTGAGAATAATTACTTACAGGAATGTCCACAGCAATTGCATTATGGGAAAGACTAAACAACACCATCAATAGCGAAGCAAGAAACAAAAATAATTTTTTCATACAAAACTACATAATTATCAAATAAAGCATACACTGTATCTATATAATACAGAAAACTGCTCTTTCTAATAACTTTTTTTGTGAATAATGTGAAAAAATTGATTTTTATATTCTTTCCTGTATCTTTTATACTACTATCTCTAAACAAAGTATCTAATGAATATTGAATTTGAAAAAAAATATTGTTTTACTGAACATGATTACCAGATCATTAAAAGTGCAACTACTCTTGAAGAAGAAAAAACTATTAAAGATTATTATCTAGATAAGGATTTTATTCTTATAAAAAATGATTTTGTATTGAGATTAAGAGATGGTCAATATGAATTAAAATCAAGAATGAAAAATAAAAATACATCAAAACTTGCTGTCAGTTGTGAATATTCTGATGATGATGAAATTGAGGCTGAGCTTTCAAAGTTATGAATAACTACAGATGATGTTACATGAGTTATGTTTATTGAAACTCTAAGAGAATCATATACATCTGAATTTAACTGACACTCTATTCAAATTGATGTAGAATCATACCAATATGGAAAAAAATATGAAATAGAAATATGCCAAAACCCTCATGAGAAAAAATTATCACATAAAGAAGCTAACTCTCTGATATCAGATTTCAGAAAATCATTATGATTAACATCAATGACTGATGAATCATGTTATAAAACAGAAGTATGTGCTATGCACCAAAATATTGAACTCTATGAAATAATGACTAAAAATACAATCTCATAAACAATAAATTGTGAAAAAATATACTCTCCCTCTGCTAACATTATTTATATGAGCAATATACCTCACTATCTCCATAAATGTATTTAAAGAGATGGTTGAAAACAAAGGAGTTTCATGATTTTTTTTCATAATACTCCCTCAATTATGGTGATTTTTCATTGGACCAATAATGATTGGACTTTGAATAATTGCCTTACTCAAAGCAGCATTTAATGTAGAAACAAATGTTTGAGCTAAATCAATCTACAATCTAATTACATGAGTGTTATTTTCAATTTCCCTTCTCTTTATTCCTTTCATAGTATTATATGCAAAAGAACCTCTCTGACCTTTTTCATATACATGCATAGTTATTGCCTTAATATACTTTCAAAGAACTATAAAAAAGTTCTTGACAGAGAAAGAAAAGCATTAGTATATAATTATATATCCACTAAATAATATGAAAATATGGCAAGTACAGAAACAGTAGTAAAATTTGAAAGTGTAACATTTGAATATGTTCATCCTAAGATTATTTTAGAAGATGTAACTTTTAATATAAGAGCGGGCAAAAAAATCACTATTATGTGACAAAACTGAGCTGGTAAATCCACAATTTTCAAATTAATAAATAAAGAACTTGAACCAAAATATGGAAAAGTTCACACTCCTGATGGATCAACTATTGCTACTGCTTTTCAAGTAATGCCTATTAGTGATAAAGAACTTACTGTTCAAGATTACTTCAGAAAATATTCTCCAGATAAAGATTCTCATAATATTGATCGTGATATTGCAGAAGTGCTCAGAGCTGTAAACTTAGACGCACCACTTGATAAAATCATTAATAAATTTTCTGGATGACAGCAAGCGAGACTCATGCTTGCAGCAGCTCTTATTCAAAAACCAGATATTCTACTTTTAGATGAACCAACTAACAATCTAGATAAAGATGGAATTTATCATCTTGAAGATTTTCTTAAAGAGTATAAAAAAACTGTTTTAGTAATTTCTCATGATGCTGAATTTTTAAATTCTTTTACTGACTGAGTACTCTATCTCGATGTTCATACAAAAGAAGTAG
>CALDZW010000046.1 GCA_937944175.1 uncultured Candidatus Altimarinota bacterium | reverse complement strand
TTCTTGAGATTATATTTTACTCCATAGTATTAACTCTCTGACTATTATATTTCCTAGATACATTTTATATAATGATAATATATCCTAGCAGATTTTGTTCTTCAAAAAATTTTTTTCTTAAATTCTAGTTTTTCATCTACTATTTTTAACATAATTATAGAACTCTTCTTCAGTTTTATTTGTAGATTATAACTGAATATTGCCTTTCCCTTCATCATCACACTGACCATTCTGATCACATATCAATGTCTTATTTGGTCATTCTGTTTCTTTAGTCTTAACTCTCCATCTATTTTGATATCTCCTAAATCAATCAGCATAAGGGTAACATAGGATAGTAGGTTTTTGTTCTTTAAAACATTCTCTCACTCTTGTTTTGATCGCGGAAGCACTATAATCTACGGAAGTTGCACCCTCAAATTTATCAGCCCACACTGATCAGAGAGTATTAACTTTTCTATCGCTTCAACTAGAAGTATTCATTGGTCTATGATATGAAATCTTGCTAGGATGACTTTTATTAGCGTTATGAGTCTGATTATCTGATTTGTCACAGTCACCATCTGGAGTACATTCTATTGTCACTTTCTCTTTACTTCATTTGTGTTTTTTTGCATTCATCCAAAATTTTCCTCATTCATTAGCAAAACCTTTGTAGCAAGTTCTTGCATCACCAGCACCATCAAAACACTTTTCAACAGCTGTCTGTACTTGTTCTAGAGTTTTATTAGTTGATGGTATCTTGTGTGCAGATGTGATTCAAGGTAACATTGACATTGCAAGTGCAGTTCCCAAAAAACTATTTTTTCTTAATCATCCCATAATAATATATACATTAATTTTTAATAAAATGTTACACTTATTTATGTAAAAAATGAAAATTGTCAATTATTTTTTTATAACAAAGGTGTTATAAAAATTATAAAGAACTCACTAAGTAGTGAGTTCTTTGAAATAATGTCAATAATCTATTATTTTGGTGTATTTTTTATTTATGTGAATGATTTTCATGACCATGAGGATAGTCTCTTGAATTTGCTGGAGGAATATCTGAGATGAAGTCAAGGTCACCCTCTAGACAAACTCAACTAACAGCATAATGTCAAATAGTATCATCATCTCCAACAACATGACGTGCATGTCATTGGTAACTTGTTCCATTGGTTTTACCATCACAATATTTATGCCCTTTCTCCAACTCCTGGTCAATTATTACACGTTTATAGTCACTACCGTCTTTATGTTCATCTGCTGCTTGTGCCTCAGGGGATATAAAACTAGGTATTGATGCACTAAGTACTGGTAATGCAATCATAGTACCCATCAGTTTTCTTTTTGTTTTATCTATTACCTCAGTCGGTGCCTCAAAAATATTCTCACCTGGTTTGTGATCATATCATGTAGTTACTCAAATAGCATTTCTTAAATCTTCAAACATAAGTAATAAAAGTTTATGTAAATATAAATATTTTGATAATTATGGAATCATCTATTTTGTTTTATATTTATTTTTTTTTTGAAGTCAATCCTTTATTATTTTTATAACAAAGAGTGTTACAAAAAGAACAGTTTACTACTTAATAAAAGCTTAATATACACTTTTTAACGTCAATTTCTATTTTATAATGATCTTACTTGTTTCTTATATTCTTTCACTATAATGTTATCAAAATTTATTATATTAGAAAAAGGTATGAACAAAAAGCAATTGATAGTTTCTGGTATAGGTATACTAGTAATAGCATGATGAGGGATATTATATAATATGAAATCATGAGATGACAACAACATTTTAGATGAAAAGGGAAGTACTAGTGAGATATCAGACAATATTGAAAAGCAAGATTTTTTCATAGAGACAAAATTATGAAAAGATTTTTGATGAAGTGCAGTACTTGAGAAAACTGGAAAGGTTGTTTCTCAGGAAGATGTAACAGTGTCAGCTCTTGCTAATGGAAAAATTAAAACTATTCATGTAAAAGAGTGACAAAAAATTAAGAAATGAGCAAAGCTTGTGAGCTTAGAAGATAGTGTTGCTTCATATTGATTGAGTGTAGAAAAATCTACTCTCTGAATTGAATCAGCAGAAATTGACTATAATACTCAGAAGGTAAATTTAGAAAAAAATATTACTGATGCAAGTATAGCGGTACAAAAAGCAAAAAATAGCATAACAGACACCAAAAATATTTGAACTCAGAACGTAGCTCAGGCACAATTAACACTCAATAAATCAAGAACAGATTTGATTGATACTAAGAAGGTTCTGGCTCAAAATATTGCTCAAGCGCAATTAGCTGTTACAAAATCAAAAGATGATCTCAGTGATACAAAAAAAGTATTAGAGCAAAATATAGCGCAAGCTGACCTCGCTTTAGCAAAATCAAAAACAGATTATGAAGATACTAAAAAGCTACTAGATCAATCAATTACACAATCTACACTGGCACTTACTACGTCTAAAAAATCAGAAGATACTACATTTTCTGTGCAGATGGATAAGCTCAAGAATAATATATCAAAGGCAGAGCTTGAAGTGTCAAACCTCAAAAATGCCAATATAGAGCAATTGAAATCATTTAAAAATTCTGCTATTTCTACCTATAATAGTTTGGATAACTTGATGATTGATATTATTGATTTTTCTGATACCATTTTATGAATTACTGAGAATAAAAAACGACTTAATGATGATTATGAAGATTATTTGTGAATTAGAAACAAAACTCAATTGCAATCTACTGAAATGCTCTTTAGAGAATTTGTAGCATACAAAAGAGATATATTTGATATATTAGATATTCAGGCAATGGATTTTGCAAGTATGTGACAAGAAGATTTTGAATATAATTTCAGAACTTCAACTGAAGGGTACAATCTTGCAAATAATCTTCTCAAACAACTTACCAAAGTTATGGATAATACGGTAGTATCTCTGGGAAGTATTAACCAAACACAAATTGATGGTTTCAAAGCTCAAATTAATGGGTATCAATCTCAAACTGATCAAAGCTTTTCATGATACGGGACATACAAATCACAAGTTATATCTTTTCTTAATACCTACAAAAATACTGAAAAAGCAGCAGAAGAGAATTTGAAACTACTACAAGATGAGATTACTATTTTAGAGAAAAATCAAAATATTACTGATGGTGATCTAGATACAGCTCTTCAAAATAATCAAATTAATCTTGAGAGAGCAAAAACTGATTCAGAAAAAACCCTTTCATCTTTGCAAAGTGCTATAACTAATAATGAGATCTCACTGGAAAAACTCAAAATTGATAAACAAAAAACTATTAATAGTCTGCAAACAGCTATAAAAAATAATGAAATTTCACTTGAAAGACTCAAAGCTGATCAACAAAAAACTATCAATAGTCTGCAAACAGCAATACAGAATAATGATATAGCTCTGAAGAAATTAAAGATTGATAATGAGAAAAATATACAAGATGCTAATATTGCTCTAAAAGAAGCAAATGTACGCTTAGATAATGCAAAAAAACTCAAAGATATTACTCTGAAGAAAATGAGTAATAATATTAAGCTTTCTAAAAATACAAAAAATCAGGCAAATAATGAATTCTCTAAGCTGGTGTCTGAATCATGAACTTCATGAGTGGTAAGTGATATAAAAGTTGATGTATGACAGAATGTATCACTTGGAACGGCTCTTGTCACTATTAGCTCCCTTGATAACACAAAAGTAGAAATCTCTCTATCAAAAGAAGAAAGGTCAAAAGTACCCGTTTGAACAAAAGTAGTTGTTAAAAAAGATGGAAAGTCAATTATATGAAAGATTGATTCAATATGATCAGTAGCTGATAGTAACCTTGCATATAAAACAACAGTTACTTTTACAGAGAAATTTACAACTATTTGATGACTTATTGATGTACAAATTCCACTCACAACAGGAGTAGCGCTTTTTCCAATTAATCTGATTGAAGTAACTTGAGCATGAAAATGAAAGGTAGCAATCATGAGTGGTTCTACTCTAGAGATTACTGATGTGACGCTTTGAAAAGTATGGGGGCAATCAATAGAAGTGACTTCAAAGTTACACCCAAAAACTCAGTATATCATGACAAACCTTTCGAACTATGATGAGAATAGATTTATTCTAAAGAAAGAGGGGCAGATGAAGGAAGTACAAAAAATAGAAGATAAACAAAAAAATATTCCCTCAAGTGAAACTGGAACAGGAAACACTATGAAATGAATTCCAGTTATTAAGAAGTGAGTAAATAAACAAGAGAAGAAAGAAGATTTGAAAGAGACTGAAATTAGTCCAGAAGTTCTTAAAAAAATATGACTAGAAAAATAATAAAAGCATATCCATAATAAATATATACACAATTATGTTAGATACATTACAATCATGATTTTTATGATTTTGGGTCAAAAGATTCAGAGTGAGTTTTTTGTTAGTATTTTTGGTGGTTATTATTGGGTTATTTTCAATGTTTACTATCCCAAAAGAATCTAGTCCTGATATTAAGTTTGGTATCATATCAATTTCTACTGTGTATCCTTGAGTGAGTCCAATTGATATGGATTCTCTTATTACTGATAAGATTGAACAAGAGATTAAGGATGTTGATTGAATAAAAAAAATTACTTCTACAAGTGGTGTATGAGTATCAAGCACAAGTGTTGAGTTAGACACATGAGTAGATACAGCAACAGTACTATCTGATATTAAGGATAAGGTTGATGCTCTCAGTTTTCCTGATGATGCTGAGGATCCTGTTGTTCAAGAAATCTCAACCAATAATACACTTATGTTTCAGTTGGTGCTATACTGAAAGGCCGACAACTTCAATAACTTTGAACTTCTTCAGAAAGCAAAGAGAATAGAATCTGCACTTGAATGAAAGTGAAAAATTGCATCAATAGATGTATGAGGAGTTTCATCTTGAAGAGCTGATGCAAGCTCGAGTGGTTTTTGAGATTATGAGATTGTAGTGAATATTTCAAAATCAAAAATAGAATCACTTGGTCTGAGTCTTGCTCAGATTGCCTCTACTATACGTGAATACAACAAAAATACTCCAATTTGAAGCTATACAATAGGGGATCTCAGTTATGATTTTAGAATTGATTGAGAGCTTGATTCAATAGATGAACTTGGAAATGTAATACTCAGAGATAGTTGAACATCTCAAATTACATTAGGTGATATTTCAACAATCACTCAAGAGTATGAATCAAATGATTTTAAGCGTCTTTGAGTATACAATGATACAGGGTATAATTATATAACTCTTGATTTCAATAAAGCTAATTGAGCCAGTATTTTTGATTCAGCTGAATCAGCTAAGGAAGAGATAGAGAAATATTTAGATGGAAAATTTCAATTCAAATGACTCAAGTCAATGTATATCAAAGATATGTCAGAGACTATTAAAGATGATTATAAAAGCTTGTGAAATACCGCAATTCAAACGCTTGTGCTTGTATTTATTACCATACTACTTTTTGTGTGACTTCGTGAATCAATCATTGCATCATTGATTTTACCACTTTCATTTTTGATGACATTTACAGTCCTTGATACGCTTGGCTTTTCTCTGAATTTTTTGACTAATTTTTCACTTGTTTTGACTCTTTGAATAGCCATTGATACAATTATTGTAATTATAGAGTGATGATCCGAGAGATATAAGCTTTGATACAATAGAGTGGCCGCTATTTTGCTTGCTGTAAGGGATCTTAAATGACCATTGATATCTGGTACTATGACAACATTAGTTGCCTTTTTACCAATGATGTTTTTACCTGGTATCATGTGAAAATTTTTGGCATATATTCCTATTACTGTGTTTTCTACTCTTCTGGCAGCATTGATTTTATCACTGACAGTGAGTTCAGCTCTTTTTATAAAAATTACGGGAAAATCGAAGTTTTATCAAAGAGAAAAAAGTTTGGAGAAATCAATGTGATCAGAAGAAAGAGCGCTCTTAGAAGAACAAAGGCTTGAGAAAACAGAAAAAATTTGAGAAAACAGAAATATGAGAGAAAAAGTTCTTGGAGCTTTTTGAAATTT
>CALDZW010000045.1 GCA_937944175.1 uncultured Candidatus Altimarinota bacterium | reverse complement strand
AAAAATTGTTTCAAAAATTAGAACAAAAAACAAAAAACAAAAAAAGATGACTCCTGTACAATATACAAAAATCATCTTTATCCTTATTATCACATAACAACATATCTTCTATAGTTGTAGTGCATCATCTGCAATAACAGTGATATCTCATGGATTAACTGTAAAAGCTCAAGGGTGTACTGCTTGATAGTTTACAACAAAGCTAAGAAAATATAAATTCGTAGGTTTAAAACGTAAATATATATGATTATCAGAACCTATATAAGAAATAGGAGTATAGTTTCATGTTAAATCATATTCATCAGTTGCTAACAGTGAGTTTGATGTAACATATGAATATCACACATAACGTAAATCAATTCATTTTCATCCTCCATAGTCATATCATTCTACTTCAACTCTATATCATCCATTTTGAGTGTCTGTATTGTGTGGGAGTCTGATATGTATATATTCTGTAGTACTACTACTGCTAGATGAGTATGAGGCAATTGACTCTTGTCTTGATCAAACAGTAAGTTTTGCATCTTCTGACCTATATGTAATTCATCCACGTACTTCTAAAGTTGAGCTTGGAGTAGTTGTTCAGATTCAAACATTACCTCACGCTCATTGTAAAACTAGAGGAACTGTTGCCCAACTTGTAGCTGGATCCATTGCCTGAATGTATCATACATTCTCAGTTGCATCAACTCACATTTGTAGAGCTTGGTTTCATGCTGTCGTATCAAATATACGTATTCCATTATTTCATTCAGAATTATATCATCAATCTTTGAGTATAACTACACCACTATCTCATGTTGTAACATTTGCAATCTGGAGTTTTCAATCATTTGGACCAGTTGTTCAAATTCAAACATTACCAGTCCTATCAATAGTTAACCTATTCCCAACAGATACATCATCTGGGTTTAGTCATGACATTCATAATTTAAATTTTCCATTATCTGTTCTATCTCATCACATATGCCAATTTGTGATTCAAGCCATATTAAATGTTATGTATGGATCTCAACCTGTAGCATTTGTTGATAAAAGTAATTTAGCATCTCATCATGAGTAATTAAAAATTTGTTGCTGAGTTCTTGTTGTATCTTCACTTCAGATAACAAGTTTAGAACTTGGACTTGTTGTTCAAATTCAAACATTTCCATCTCCTCTCATTACCATTCATACTGTATCAATAACAGTATCATCTGTACTTGAATACCTGAAAGCCACAGTATCAGCCACATCATTATTACGTAAATCAAAGATCATATGACCATTTGCCACTCCTTCCATATTAGAACTAAATGTTGAGATTCATGGATTAGGTCAGATAAGTGCAGGTGATACATAATATTTTGAGTCATATGTGCCTCCTGTTGAGTCATCCATTACTCTGATTTTACCATTATTAACTGAAAGTTTTTCGCTTGGTCATGTTGTTCAAATTCAAACATTACCAGTAGCATTATCAATCCTCATTCTTTCAATAAGGCTCTGAGTAGAAAAGACAAGAGGTCATTGTGTCGAGTTCATAATTAATCAACCAGTATCTCATCAACCTAGAACAGTAGTATTTGGCTTTACTGTATATGATCCTCAATGATGAGACAAATATCCATAATTTCATGATCAAATTGATTCATCTCAGACAAAGTTTATGGCTCTCATTGAGGGATCCGCATTACGAAGGTATTGAATAGCATTTCAACTACTAGGTCATAGAATATCGAGTTCTACTGTTGGTATATTAGTTCATATACCAACTTTACCACCAGTAAATACTGCATCAGTAATAGTTGATCAATCCACAAATTTTCTCAATGGATCAGTTTCAATTCAAACATTAACTACAATACAATCAGTATCGCTTGGAGCACAATCAGGATCTAGAGTAGCTCATGGGAGATAACCTCCAGCTGGAGCAGCAGCAAAAGTAGCAGCTCCCATAAGAGCAATTACAGCTGCAGTAGAAAGTATATTTCTACTCAATAGATGAGTAGTCTTTTTTCACATAGATGTGAATTTTGTATTTTTCATATTATAGAAAAATTAATGTATAAAATATAAATAATTCTGGTGCCTAAGCCTCTAGACAGAAAGTAATAGAAAAAATATCTATTACTATACTTCATATACACATTTGTAAAAAAGGTGTGATAATACTATAGCTAAAAAAAAGGAATATATGTGTGTTGTGTGTGATTCTTTAGTATAGTATCTCATACACTTTTTTATAAATATTCACCAACAGTTGACTAGAACACAATAGCATGTTTTTCAAAAATTATGAAGAAAATAGAGGATAATTAGATATATTATGTATTGACTAATACTAATTATATTTTTTAATAAAATCATGTGTTGCAATTGGATGTATGATACTTTTTTACAATGAAAATATTCTATTTGTCTATCAAAAAAGAAGTCAAAAAGTGATAAATACTTTGAATTCAATCAAAACTTATTAAAATATGTGTATGTATTTCTTAAATTAAAGAATGCAGTATAAAATACCTGTACAGATTGAAAATGAGGATCCAATATTTTTAGGACTTGGGCTCAGACAATTGCTGATTATTATGATTTGATGATGAGCAGCTTTTAGTCTGTTTGATAACCTCAGAGAATCTCTTGGCCCAGAAATTGCTAGTATTCCTGCTGTGATTATCTTTGGTATAGTTCTACTAATAGCTGTTTTCAAACATTCTGAAATGACATTTATTCCCTTCTTTCTTTCTTTACTAAGACTCAATATAAATCCAAAAGAACGAAAATGGTCAAGATGAATTGATAGCTTTCAACCTATTGATATAGGATATGTTACAAATTTTGCAAACAAAAAAGATTCTGTCATTGACTTCACTTCGAAAAAAGAGAAACTAAAGAATCTAGAATGACAACTTGATAAAATTTAAATATTATAATCATTAATCTTAATTAATACACTGTGGCTGTAAAAACGAAAAAAAAAGACATTCCAGATAATGCAACACAGAGGTATCTTCCTTTCTCACAGTTAAGGGAGAATATTATTATTCTCAAAGATGATTCTGCTAGAATTGTTCTCAAGTGTAGCCCTATTAATTTTTTACTTAAGAGTACTCAAGAGCAAGATTCCATTATTATTAGTTTTCAAAGATTTTTGAATTCACTTAATTTTCCAATTCAAATAATAGTCCGTTCAACTAAACTTGATATTGATTCATATCTATGAAATCTTAAAGAAAAAGCAATCAATCAAACTAATCCCCTTCTTCAAAATCAAACATATGAGTATATTGAGTATCTAAAAAAGCTCATCGAGGTGGCTCAAATCATGAAAAAAGATTTTTACATTGTTATTCCTTTTGATGAAGTGGAATGAAATAGTGTCAAAGATTCTAGCTTTTTTGCTTCATTCAGAAACTTTTGGGCATCAATTAATTGATGAGATAATGTCTTAAAAATTAAAAGCCAGATTAGAAATTTTTCTAAACTTAAAAAATGACTTCTAAATAGAACAAACCAAGTGACAACCAGTTTAGAAAATATTGGAATCAAGGCAAAACCACTTGATAAAAAAGAGCTGATAAAATATTTGGCTGATTACTATAATCCAAATATGTGAGATGCCTCAAGTGTTAAGTGAGATATCACAGCATCAAATCTTAGTAATGTTAATTCATAATTATTTATATATATGAAATCAATTTTACAAACAATCACTTCAATAATTATTATATATATAAGTCATTATAGTAACGTAATTTTTGCAAATAATGAAGTAGGTTGAAAATGATCTGCAAAATGACTATTAGACTGAGTCAAGGATGTTTGAACTAAGGATAATTGAAAATCTGCTTCTGAAAGAATTAGAGAATGAGACCTACATCTCGATGATATACCTAATGTTATCCAAGGGTTAATAAATATCTTCATTGGATTAGCGTGAACTATCGCTGTGATATTTGTAATATATTGAGCCTATAGGCTCCTATTTTGATCACTTAAATGAGATCACACAAAATGAAGAGAAACAATTGTAATGGCACTAACTGGTTTTGTGATTTCAATTCTTGCATGGTTCATTGTAAAATTAATATTTAATAATTTAGTGTAATTATGTCCCTATCTAATAATTTCAGTTATTAATAATAAATATATTTTATTCATAAACATCAACAATTATGCCCTATTCATGGAAGTTTGAAGACAAAAAAAATAGATGACAAATGTGGTACATTATTGTTTTTTCAATTGTTATCGGACTTGTCCTCTGGGGCTTTTTCACTAAACAATATTGAATGAGCTTTGTTATACTTCTCATTTCATGAATAGGCATTTATATAGAAAATAATTCTGAGGATGAAATAATTGTGGAAGTCGGTGAGCTTTGAATACGTGTAAGTGAAAGCTTCTATGATTATTCAAAAATATCTGGTTATACCTTTATTTACGAGTGAGAACATGCTGTTATGCTCAGATTACAGCTCATAAAAAAAGGAATAAAAGCAATTGATCTCTTTGTTGATAATACTATTACTCAAGAATTAAAAAATATCCTTCCTCAATTCATACAAGAGAATGAGAATGAAGACTTAAGCCTAACTGACAGGCTCATCAGAATATTAAAATTATAATATTACTCTATTTTCCCCCATGAGAATACTTTTTTCAATAATTATTAATGCCTGCATACTTTTTGCTATCACATATTTATTGTCTGCAAATCCTGATAAATGAATTGCAGATTGAGTTACTCTTTGATGTTTAGATTGTTCATATACATCATTCCAAGCATGGAAGACTTACATCATAGGGTGAATAATACTGTGAGTTATTAATATTACCATCCGTCCATTATTAAAAATCCTGTCATTACCTTTTTATCTGATCTTCTTTTCACTTGTTTGATTTATCGTTAATGGAATTGTTCTCAAGCTCTTTGATTATATAGTAAATAATATCTTAGTTATTCCATGAGTCGCTTACTCAATTAATGGGACAATAAATTTTGTAATTGCTGTTGCAATTTTTACATTTCTGAATATGTTTTACTCACTTATATTTGCTAAAAAATAATCATGACAGATATTCTAACTATTATTGAAGTTATTGTATGAATCTTACTTATTGGATCAGTTCTCTTACAAAACAAACAAGTAGCCTTAAACCTTACAAGCATGGGTGGATGAATGTGAGAAGTAACGAAAAGATGAGCAGATAAAGTGTTACATAATGCTACGGTCATTTTATGAGCAACTTTCATTATTATCTCGGTACTCTTATTTATATATAGTTAACACTATAACTCTTTAATATAGTAATATTTTATATGGATAAAAATTATATTGCTTCTAGGCTAAAAAAATACTTGTTTTTAATAAGTATCATTTTTATAATGCTTACTTCTTCTCACCTTCTATACTCATATATGTATAGTGATGCTAAAGAAACAGCAATAAAGTGATGAAGTATATCTGAAGCTATCATATGAAATATTCCAAACCTCAATCCACTAAGAAGTAATAATCAACAAAATAAATATATAAATTCTATCCTTTATAGGAGTCTTTTAAAATATGATCCATCTAAAAAGAAAATCGTTTGAGATCTAGCAAAATGTAATATTAGTAATCTTCTAGAGATTGAGTGTTATCTTAATCAAAACATAAAATGGTCAAATGGAGAAGCTATATCTATTGATGATGTTGTCCAAACCTATGAGACATTAAAGAAAACAAGCATCAATAAAAACATGTTTGCTCTTCTTCAGAATGTGACAATCACTAAAACTGATACAAGTATTTTATTCAAGAATAATAAAAAAGATATTAACATACTCAGGATGTTCTTCCAGCCAATTGTTTCATCTAAAGTGCTTAATATCATAAGTAAAAAAGAGATTGAATGAAGCTTCTCTCTTGCAAATTGAGTGTATTCATGAGTCTATAAAGTAAACAGTATAGTAAAAGATGATACCTTCAACATGACAAGTGTTACACTGGAAAAAAATGAAGAATACAATAAAAATCCTGTCTATATTGATCTCATAGTTTTTAAAGTATTCCCAACTGTTAAAGACTTTCTGAAAAATAAAAATTCAATCAACATATTTAATGACAAAGATAATCTTATTACAGGAACCATCCCCAGTCTTAAGACATATCAATATACACTCCCTCAATACACAAGTGTTTTTATTAATACACAAAAAATTAAAGACAATGACCTCAGAGGACTTATTTTGAATAAAATTGAACCTGAAAAAATTGTAAATGATTTATGAGAAAATAAGTTTGAAATTATCCAAAATCATTATTTAAGTGATGCTTATATTGAAGAAAAGCCAATTACAACATCAATTTCTGGAATACTCAATAAAAAGTGATACTACAATCAATGAGCTCTTGTCAAAAAACTTGAAGGAGATCTCAACAAAATTAAGAAATTTGATACAAAACCTGAAGAAATTAGTACAACAGGATCTACCCTACCATGAGACTCTATAAAAAAAGAAAATGAAGAAAGTGTTACAAAACCAGTAGAAGAGAAAAAGATAATTTCATGAGAAGCTATTACAAATAAAAATCCTCAGCAAGAAGAAGTGATAAAAGAAAGTATACCAAAGAATGCTCCTTCTGAAATTATTACTTCTCCGAATTGGGTTGAAAAATTTAACTTCATTACTAAGGATAATATCTTGCTCCAAGGAAAAGTTCCTGCATGAACAAGTTCAGTATTTATCTGAGACTACAAACTAAAAAATTACAAAGCATGAGACAGTACTTTCTTTTATAGAATTAAACAAACTTTTTCAAATATCAACGTATGAGATAATACTTATAAGATATATGCTGTTGTAAATTGAGAGAAAAAACTTTTAGAAGAACTCTATTTCTTTTTTAATACTGATACTGCTATCACCAAAGAAAAAAAAGATTGAATGTTTTCAATAGCCAAAGATACCAACTCTTTGGCTCCTCAAAAAAAGGAATCCTCATCAACATGATCAATCTCACAAACATGAAGTACCATTAATTCTGAATATATTGAAGCTGAGAAAAAAATTAAAACTCTCCAAAAAAAGAACTCACAATTTTATTATAATGACTCTGGAGAGCCTTATACGCTAGAACTCTATTACATCTCAGAAAAACCTGATTATGAGATTGCTGCAGAAAACATCAAAAAATCTCTTGAAGAAGAGTGAATCAAAGTACATCTTAGCGGAATAACAACAAGTGATTTAACAACTCTTCTTTCAGAGTGAAAAAAGAATTATGATATGCTTCTCACATGAATAAATTTATGATATTTTGATTTTGATATATATCCTTATTTTCATTCATCTCAAATCGAATCAAGATCTAATTATGCTAATTTTAGAAAACTTGATCTTGACATACTTCTTGAAGACCTCAGAAACCAAGTACTCTCTGAAGAGAAAATAAATACCCAAGAAAAAAAAGTTCTCAGCATAATTTCTAATAACAATCTTAGCAAAACAATCTATACTCCAATTCTTTCAAACCTTGTTGATAAAAATATAAAATGATACTCTCTTCAGAAGCGCATACCTGAAAAAATTTATAGATTTGCTCCACTTAAAAAATCTTATATCAAAGAAAATAAATTTATTAATACTGAAAATAAAGATATAACTTGATATTTCATATTTCTAAAGAATCTTTTGTTTAGTTCATAAAAAATGTAATGGATTTCAAAAAAGATATTATTCTCCCTTCTTGGGAAATAATAGAGAAAGACTCTAAAGCAAAAAAATTCTATCTCCTGCCATGAGCATTAGGTATAATATTTCTTACTGCATTACTTGTATACCAAAGTGTCTATACATATGTAATTATTGCTGGGAAAAAAAGTGAAGCCTTTCAATTAATACTGAGATTCTTAGAGAAGGACTATTTCTTTGAGATAGCTATCACTGCAACTATCTTTCTGCTTCTCTTTGTGTTTTTGACACCTATATTTGAGTGAGGTCTCATTAAATATATTCATCAAAGAGATAAAAAAGGATATGATGAGAATATAAGTTCAAGTGATGTTTTTTGAGTAGGACTTTTCAAATTCCTTCCAATATTTGAATATGATCAAATGTTCAATAAGTTCAAACTTATAAGCATACTAAATTTTTATTTGTTTACCATAAGAATACTTGACTGAGATTATATCAAAGAGACTTCATATTTGTATTGAATAATCTTTATATTTTCTATATTTTTCAATATGTTTTTTTCATATTCAAAATACGAGATTGTCCTTTGAAATAAGTGAGTTTTTGATTCTATCTGATCTTCAGCCAAAATCACTATTCTCAACCTGAAAACAACCGTTAAACTCTATTTTATGATACTTGTTCTCAACTTTAGGGTTATTCTCAATTTCATTCTCTTGCTTCTTTTCCCAATGTTAATTGCAATAGCTATTTGATATTTTACTACTCAGCTCTTTTTGATTATTACACTTATAGTACTCACTGTGCTTTTTGTGGCACTCATTCTGTTTCTGAGCTATCTTAGTGCTGTACTTGAAGTATTTACTACTTCTCTACGGTACTATGCATGGAAACACTCAAAACTTAAACTTGATGATGTAGAGAAATAAAATCAGCTGTAATATAATAGCTGATTTTATTTCTCTTAGTTATTCTTTAATTCATTTGATGTAGTATGAAATTTTTTCTTGATTTGTATCACTAAGTTAGTTATTTTTTCTTTTCATTTCTTAAAACAACTTTTTGAAACTCTTAGTATTTGTATAATTTTATATGTAATCTTTTTATTTACATAAATATACTCTTCACTTACTTGTCTAATATCACTAGTAAATTTTCACTTAAAATTACTTACTCAGTCAAGAGGATGATTTTTATATCATTCTGGGGCTACTCATAAAAAATCATATAAGTGTGATCCATATGCCTTTGCTTTCTTCATTGCTTCCCACTGAATAAGAAATGTAGGCATATCTCTTATATCCTCTTTATTTGATGTTGAGGCTCAATAATAATATAAAGATACTTTATCATCAAGAATAAATATTCAACCTGCAATAGCTTTTCAATTTTTAAACGCTAATAGTAAAAATGAATTCTCTAAAAACGCCAAAAATTTTTCATAATATTCACATGAATGTCAAAAAAATTTGTCTCTTGCAGTTGTTTCCTGCATAAGTTCATAAAACAAACAAATATTTTCTTTTGTTTTTTCAACTTCTTTTACCTCAACACCTCTCTTAGTAGCTAGTTTAATATTGTATCTTCATTTTTGCTTCATTCATGCAAGGATCTCTTCTTCCGTTTGTGTAAGATCAATAAGTGCTGTATATGGATATATAAATTGTTTAAAATGACCAAATTCAAAGCATGTCAAATCAAAAAACACATTTTTAAGATTTCCAGAATAATTAAGAAGCTCTATTTGTATAAACAATGCTTTTTCCTTTTTACACTCCTCTACTAAATATTGTCCTAATTCCTCTATATTGTCTTGAAATCATGGAGTTTCATAATCAAGTCAGATAATAAATAATCCAAACTGCCCAAGTCACACACTGCGTTTTTCAATCTGCATTCAACCAACCGTAAAAACACTCTCAGCTTGCTTAGTCGAAAGTAACATTTTTCCCCATTGTGGTGTCTGCCAAATCATAATTTTTATTATTTTTGTATATAATCAAGTGCCTTTCAAGAAACTTTTCTTCCTCTTGAGGTTCTTTCTATAAAACCAATTTGCAATAAGTATGGTTCTACTACATCTTCCAATGTTGCTTCTTCTTCTCAGAGAGATGCAGCAATAGTATTTAACCCTACTGGTCATCAAGAAAAATTAACTACAATAATTTCTAGATATTTTCTATCAAGGTAATCAAGTCCTAAACTATCTATTCATATTTCAGTAAAAATTTCCTCTAAAATTTCTTGTGAAGTAATATCTTTTCATATTGTATGATAATCTCTAACTATTTTTAGCAACCTATTTGCTATTCTTGGAGTTCCTCTTGATTTTTTTGCAACAATCTGTAAACATTCATTTGGAATATCAAGCTCTAAAAGTTGAGCATTTGTTTCTATTATTTTACTCAAATCACTGTCTGAATAAAAGTCTAATTTCAACACATTTCAGAACCTATCTCTGAGTGGAGACGAAAGGCTTGAAAGTCTTGTAGTTGCTCAGACCAATGTAAAAGGCTTCAAAGGCATCTTAACACTCTGAGCACCTGTTCCACTCCCTACCATAATATCAATACAAAAATCTTCCATTGCAGTATAGAGGATCTCTTCTACCTGTGGTCGTAGTCTATGAATTTCATCAATAAACAGCACATCATTTTCTTCAAGGTTTGAGAGGATACTCACAAGATCTGATTGTTTTTCAATGGCTGGCCCTGAGGTTGAACGAAGCTGAGTTCACATTTCTGTTGCAATAATATTTGAAATGGTTGTTTTCCCCAGTCAAGGAGGTCCATAAAACAAAATATGATCTAATGCTTCTTCTCTGATTTTAGCTGAACTTATAGAAACCATTAAGTGTTTTTTTATGAGTTCTTGTCATACATATCACTCAAGAGTCTTTGGACGCAAAATATTTTGAAAATCCCCTCTATCAATTGTCTTTTCTTGAGGAGAAGTAATCTTTGATTGCTGTTTCTTTTGAGAAGATTCTATCACCAATTGGCCCAAATTATCAGCTAAAATTCTAATTGTATTCTAAAAAGTTTTTCCTAAATGTAAAGGAGAAACACAGCGAAGAATAGC
>CALDZW010000044.1 GCA_937944175.1 uncultured Candidatus Altimarinota bacterium | reverse complement strand
TTTTGTTGAGACTCAGGAAAGCAATATTATATTTTTTATTACACTGTTCTTCAAGCTTGATAAAATCATTAGTAAGGCTTGCATTTAATGGATGATTAGTTTTTCTCTTGAATCAGAGGATAATTTTACAATTTTCTATTTCTGTTCATTCTCAGACAAGACTATTCATCTTGATAATTTTTTCTTCATATCAAGCATCATTCATGTTTTGATATCAAAAATATCCTCAAACTGTTATAGCTCCAAGGAGAAAGAATACAATTATAGCTGTAATTATTTTTTTACTTCACATACATTTTTCATTTTACAATATATTATATAGTCCATAGTATATCTACTCAATGCTAGTTTCAAGTATGAAATCATTCTAAATTCTTATTTTATTCTTACTTATTTCATACACTGCAATATTTCTCACAATAAAAAAATATGCCCTTCTTGTTTATTCTAACATACCTTAATAGGTTTTGCTAGAAAAATAGATAGACATATTTAGTGCTTGGTTGTGTAATATAGATGTTATTATGGACAAGCTGTTTCACTTCCATATATTACACCATTTGTATCAGCACATACATATACAGATCATCCAGCATGTGCTCAAGCAAGATCTGAAAACCTTACTCATCAATTAACATGAAGTTTTTCTGAAGGGGTTGTTGTTCAGATTCATACATTCCCTGAAGAGGCAATCCTCATCTTTTCTGTATTCCCAGTTCATTCACTTGTATAGAATTTTAAATTTCATTTATTATATGTCTCCCTTGATCACTTAATTGCAGCAAGATCAGAGTTTCAAACAGTTGAACCAAATCTTGTATTAGAAAACATTACTGAACCACCTCAATTGTTATCTTGGCTTCAGTAGTTTGACAGTCTAATTATTGATGTACCATTTGAAACAGCAGCTCATCATTCAGTTCATACTCTCATTTCAGTATTGACTACAGATCAATCAACTTCAGTCATATCTAGAGTTCCTGCAACACTATTTGATTCACTGATTCTTGTTCACACTCAAACAGTTCAATCGTCAGCCAACATCATTACATCCCTATATTTATATGGAGCCAGTTCATCATGAACTCTAAACCAGTATCATCCACCATATGTTCATGCAGAAGTATTATCAGCTATTATTGCATCGTTTGACTCTTGTCATAGTCTTAGATGAGAATAGTCAGTTTCATTATTAATCCTTACAGTTCATTTGACATCAAGTTTTACTGTAGGTGAAGTTCTTCAGATTCAAATATTACCATTTTCAATTGTCATCGTGTTAGTATTTCCAAGAGTTCAGATGTTAATTGCATTATTACTATCATTATAGATTGAACCGTCTAGTGTATTTGCATCAAATCTGAATCTGAAAGCATCTGTATTAGACATTGGTCATGTATCAAGACCTGTAATTCAGTCATTATCTGATGAAACCACAAGTAATGCATTATTAGCATCAGAGTTGAAATTTCAAACAATTCCATTAGCAGAACGTTCAAATAACGGTCATGAACTTCATTTTACATGAAGTGGATTTGTTGGACTAGTTGTTCCAATTCAAACATTACCATCACTTTTAACTACGACAACTTTTCCTACATAATTTCATTTTGAGATCATAAAAGTTGATTCTCCTTGATTTCAAATAAACCAGTTATTAGTACCGTCTTTGAGTTTAGTCTGAATTCACTGAACGTAACCACCATAATCAACACTCCTTTGAAGAATAAGCTGTGGAGAATAATTCTGAGCAGATATATTCCCTCAAACATTAAGTGCATGAGCATCTATAATGTTTGGTCACTTATTAATAGAAATATTTCAATTGTTTGCAACAATGAAGTTATTATTTTCTTTTACAAGAATAGCTTTACGGTGATAATAATAACTCCCTCTTTGATCCCAACATTCATAACCAATATCTGATATGTTAGGTATTGGAGAAGGTTCTGCAGCTGAGTTATCAGTATCCCAACTACACTGAGGAACACTAGGTTGAGTTGTTGTGTAGTCAAGAGTTGTATAGTATTTATCTGCAACAACAAGTTTGTTATATTTTGAAGTAGAGTGATCAAGATCACGATCAGTACATTCTGTTCACAATGGTTCTGTAGGTGGGAAACTTGCTTCTGCAGCATTAATATCAACATCAACACTACAATAAGCAATTCAGTAATCACTTGTACTTCATTCAACCTTTACATATCTATATAATCATGCCACATGTAATGAGCCATAAGGTAAATCAGTTCAAATCCCTACATTTCAATTCTGAACGACCACATTACCTCCACTCATAGACCAAGTATCATCAGTCATGTCTCATCCTTGAACTACACAATCAGTATCTCATGGAGCACAATCAGGATCTAGTGTTGCTCATGGTTGGTATCAACCACTTGGGGCAGCAGCAAAAGCTGAAGCTCAGATAAGAGCAATAACAGCAGCAGTGCTTAATATGTTTCTACTCAGTAAGTGAGCAGTACCTTTAGCTATATTTTTCATATGTACAATATTTTTAGCAAATAATATATATTTTTATATATACATAGTGTAGCAGAACTCGTAATATAAATGCAAAAAAAGTATAAATATTTTTAGTATTTATACTTGACTATTTTATTATTGATGCTATTTAGAATTCTCCTGTTGCTGCATCTGCAACAATATTATCAGTTATATCAATATCTGACCAAAGTCATTGTGGACCAGGGCCAAAAGCATCTACATAGAATCATAGATGATAAATGTTATCAACTTTTATTGTAACAACAGCGTATCAATCACTAGATTTATACACTCAGAGTTCATGAGTACCATAATCATCTTGACTGTGGATGTTGTTGATAGTTCCATATGGATAGTATGATACTTGAGCATCAATAGTTTTGGTTGATCCATATTCAAATCAATAAAATTTAAGCGTCATCATCTTAGAATTCATTGGCTGGTTTGTTTTTAAATGTACATACTTATTTGTACCACTTGATCAATTAGAATATTTATAGAAAGCTTGTTTAATATGTGCTCATGAAACTCATTGTTGGATAGATCATTCATACTTGATATTTCAAGCAATATGAAGTTGAGCTTCTGGAGTTGAAGTTCATATTCATACTCTTCAATCTTTTTTGATAGTAAGATTATTTTGTAGTGTTACATCTGTAGTAGATCATGTATTTGTGTCTGAATTTGAATAAAAAATAGTATCACCATTACTTCACATGAAGAGGAGTGAAGTTTCATTATCATCTGTTACTCTTTTGTATCAGAAACTACTATCATAGTATAAATTATCAGCTAGGTGGAGGTTGTCATTTCATGCAGTAAATAGTGTTGAGCTACTTCATACCTGAAGTTGAGATTTTGGATCAGAGGTCATGATTCAGACATTTCATGCTCCATACGGATTTATCACCATATTTAACGAATCATTTGCTCAATAATCAAACGCATGTAGGCGAACAAAATCAGTTCATCACGTAGTGGATTCTTTTCAATCAATGAGTAATCATTTCCTAGCTCAAGCTCATCCATCTCAGACAAACATTCTTCATGAATTTCAAATTTCAAGCATTTCAGAAGGGTTTTCTGTTCATATTCATACATATCACCCATTTTCTATTCTGAGTCTTTCTGTATTATTTGTCCCTAATATAATTGGGCTATCTGACTTAGTTCCAATTATCATTCATTTGTGATTTGTACTTCATCCAGGTTGCACAGCAGTTATTTCTGACCATCAACCAAGTATTTGTCCATAACGACTGAGAGTTCTTCCTATTCAGTGAGTAGCCATCCATAGTCAGCTATCTGGAGTTGATGTTTGAAAAGCTGCATATGAATCAGTTCCTGCTGAATCTTCTGTATAATTTTGTATAACTGTTCTACCAGTAACTGCTTTTGTTTCTAAAGTAGAATTTGGTTCATCAGTTCAAATTCAGACTTTTCACTCATTAGTAATAGTCATTACTTGATCAAGGTCAGATTGTCACCCTGCATAGAAACGTATGTCTCATATAGTATTTTGTGAGACAATACTGAGTCATCAAGTTCCTGTTCCTGCTAGTGCACTAGAATGAGCCCTCCATGCTCATGAAGTGACATAGTTTTGTCACATTGAATATAAATACCCACTTACACTTCATGCAGTGGCTCTGATTTGAGTATATCAAGCTGTATCTTTATTATTCACATTAAGCTTTGCATGAGCATCTGTTCTTTCAATTGTTAGATCTCCATCAGGAGTAAGTGTTCCAATTCACATGTTTCCATCGGTGTCTATAATAGCTTTATTAGTATCTCCTACAATAAAACTTAGTGGGCTATTTGTCTGAGATCATACATATACAGCATTACCATTGCTGCTACGAGATGCTCAAAGCTTAAGAGTGGTATCTTCAGATATTACACGTGTCATTACATATGGTTGAATAGTGTTTTCTCCAATGTAGAGATTAGATCATAGGCGTGTGGTTCACTCAACATCAAGTTCTCTTGAAGGATTATCAGTCCCAACACCGACCATTCATCACGTGTATACAGCATTAAGGGTACCACTTCATGCTACAAACTTTCTCAATGGGTCACTTTCAATTCATATATTCTGAACAACACAATCTGTATCTCCAGGCGCACAGTCAGGATCGAGAGTTGCTCACGGGAGATATCCTCCATTTGGAGGCATAGCTCATGCTCATAAACTGAATAATACAAATGTTGCAACTATACTGATGAGCTTTATGAACATTTTGGTTATAGATATCATATATAATTAATTTAGGTAATAAAATTTCCTTATTAAATAGTAGCATAGATAATAAGCAAATCATAAAAAAAGATTAAATATTATGTATATTTAATCTAGACAAATAATTAAGATTGGTTTTAACTATTTTTTTTCTTTTTTTTCTTTTTGTAGTATTGTCAATATCAACTTTGTGCTAAGTGTCATCCTATTATAAGAAAGAGTAAGAAGCTTGTTGCTGATTCTTCAAAAGCATGAGTGAAGTTTGCCATAAAAAGGAGTGTCATGAATGCTACAAATACAGAAAGAGAAAAATAATCTTTTTTCTTTTTAGCAATTTTATAGAGATTCAATGCAATAACCCATACGAATCAGATAAAGAGTGCTCATCAAATTATTCATTGTTCTAGAAATATTTGTACATACCAATTTTCTGGCAAAAATTTATGTGTTGACTGAGTTGAAGAAACGGCAATTTGCCAACTTCAAGCAGACTCAATATCATGCCCTGTCCAACTGGCAGGACCAGCAATTCAAAGACCATATCAAATAGGGTTATACAAAAACATTTCTACTGACATGAGTAAATTATCAAACCTGTTTATTACAGATCCTAGGTGAAGGAAAAGGTCTTTTTTGATAATCACAAGTGCAATAACAGGGAGTATACTGAAAAGTCATAGGCCAGCAACGACTTTTGCAGGAATTTTTTTTCACAGTTTGATATTGAAAATAAGGTAAAAGAAAAGTGAAATAGCAAAGAATAAACCAAGAACAGAAGTTTTTGAAAAAGAATAAAAAATTGATGTGATAACGAATAGAGATGGTACAACAATAAGTGCCTTACTGATATCACTGAATTTTTTGTTTCTGAGTCATAGCTTTGTATCTAATGTTTCTATTTTATTGTCATTTGCCCCATTTGACTTTGATAGTATAAGGTATGTACTTGTTGTAGTTGAGAGAGTTGTAAGAAGTGTTCAGATGTAGAGAATATAGAAAATAGTCAGAAAGACACTCCAACGAATAGGTCATGCAAAGCTTCATTGGAACCTATGTTCTCCATTAACATTTTGAGAAAAGGCTATACACTGATTAGCTCTATATGTTGAAACCTGCTCTGAAAATCAAAAGATCTCAGTAATAGTTGAGATATCTCAGAGTAAGTACCATGGAAGAAAGACTACTAACACTCAAGCAATTGATCAAAATATGAACTTGAGGATTGTTTGAAGATTATCCTTTACCGTTGTCAGGTAGAGTCAAACAACAAGTGCAACAATAAAAAATACATCATACTTAAATCCAAGAAATGCAGAAACTTTCCACTCAAGAAAAGGAAAAATTATATAGATGGCTGAACAGATTGTGAATGCTGTTGCCATTCATATAATATAGTTATTCTTGTAGATGCTTGAAATATCCCAGTTTCTTTGTCTTCCGAGTCTCATGAATGTGACAATCAGAAGAATGATAAGAATAATTTCTTTCCAAAAACGGAGTGCATTAGTTTCAATTCCAATCTTACATTTTAAAGTGGTGACAATGATAGCATGGAGAGGAAGAAGAGCAGCTAGGATATATAAAAGAATTTTCATGATTTATATTACTGTATTAGTTTTATAGAGTTGTAATTTTGAGTATCATAAATAAAAAATAATATTTAGCAATGTCATTATCTCATCATTTTTTTGATTATGAGAAAATGTATGGTACAATTAATTAAATTAGTGAATTACCAATTGAAAAATGTTAAAAAAATTATTATTGCTTATTTGTTGAAGTTTTTTCTTTATTATACTCAGTTTTTGAGAAGTATTTGGAAGTATTGCAAGTGATAGAGCAGCTGAAAAAGATTGAAAGCCAAGAGAAACTTGAACAGAGTGAACACAGTCATATAAATCATGTACAGGTGAGTGAGTAAGGAAAAAAACAGGAGAATTATGACAGTGATGTATTAATAGCACAGAGTTTTACATTAATACCAACACATTAAGCCCATGATCTACAGCTGATTCAAAGTGAAAATTATTATGATCAAACAAATGACTTGATGGAAGCACTGACAAAACTGTAAATAGAATCTTATGAAATATCATCCAAAAAATGATTACAATTATGTGAGTGATTGCATTGTTTATTATGACAATAGGGTGATGATATATGATTTTTCATATGTGAGAAGAGTCATTACTCTCTAGATGAAAGACAATCTTTATGTGGGGACTCATATCTTTAGTAGTTGCATTGAGTGCTTGACTCCTTGTTCAGCTCGTTACTTACTTACTATATTAGTACTATGAAACATTTACTTAAATTAATGATTTTACTATTTGTTACTTTATTAAGTTCTGTTCAATTTGCTTATTGAATTCCTGATAATTGGTCAGTTGAACCATCTGAAGCTGATCAATCAGTAACAACAAGTCCTACAGCAGCACCGAATAATGCAGCTAGTAATACAAATACTGCAGTTAGTAATCAACAAGGTCCAGCTAATTTGGACAAAGCTGAGGCTTATGAGTGACCAACTCCTGATATTCATTGTGCTTGATTGCCATGATGTGACAAATGAAACACTGGTACTGATAAAATTGAGTGAGTTGCAGCAAATATAGTAAAGCTACTCATTCAATATGTTGCAGTATTTGCTGTAATTGCATTAATGTGCTCATGAGTATTGTACATGTTGTCTGGTTGAGAGGAAGAAAAGACTAAAAAAGCAAAAAATTGGATTATTTGGTCAATGGTTGCAGTGGTTTTATCAATGAGTTGATATTATATCATTAGCATAATTAATAATATAGAAATATAAACTACACTTATGAAAATATATACAACATTGTTCGTCGGGAGCTGTGTATTGGTAAGCTCTATACAATCTATGTATGCAGAGCTGAAGGATGATTTATTAAATGGGATAGGCAAGAAAAGCATATGAACATGAGATATGTCTACAGCTAAAGGTACTGATCTTCTTGATAAAATTCTTGATTTTGTGAAAGATTCAATTTTTTGATTACTGGGTCTTATTTCAGTTGCTATGTTTCTTTATGTATGATTTAGACTGATAAAAGCTGAGGGAAATCCAGAAGAAATGAAAGCTGCATTTAAGACGCTTACCTATGTAGTAGTATGACTCTTTATTGTAGCAATTTCATGGGCGGCAATTAA
>CALDZW010000043.1 GCA_937944175.1 uncultured Candidatus Altimarinota bacterium | reverse complement strand
CAAACTCTTTTTAACGTATTGTGTTCATCTATATAATAGATGGACTGTTTTTTTTTAGTTTTTCCTAATCATCAAGATAAAAAACTCTCAATTGAAATTTGTTTAATTCTTTCTAATATTTCTGGCTATTTTAATGAACTGGTTGTGGCTTTTGAATCACTCGAAAGCAAAACGAGTATAGAGCGAATCAAACATTAGTCAAAACTTTTTTTTGACTTTTTTACAAATTAATGAATATCCCATGAATTTAAGCAAAAAATATAGACTTTTTAACGCTGTAAAGAGTGCTTATGTTCTCATTTTTATAACATAGACATTAACATAAGCTATATTCATTTTTTCTCAAAAAATCATTGTAAATCAACTTCTCGTCACATAAATTTTTCAAACAATTCTTTTGCTGGCTTTGTTGATCAGCCTTCCAAGATAATCTGAGTATATTTTTGTGATAACTTTTTATTAAACATTCATTTTTTTTTGAATTCTCTCAGAATATCTAATTCCAATATCTCAGCCCACATATATGAATAGTAACCTGCAGCATATCCTCATGAAAAAATATGAGAGAAAGATGTATAGGGTCTATAATTTTCTTGTTTAGGAAAATTTGAATACTTTGTAACTATTTCATGTATTACAGAATCAAGCGCTTCAACTGAATCTGGACATTTTTGTGAATGAAGAAGCATATCAACATATGTATATTCATTTTGTTTAAGTACAAAATTTCCATTTCAGATAGTATCAAGAATTTTAAGAGTCTCTATGTAGTGTTGTGGCAAGACCTCTCATGTTTGATAATGCTTTGCAAACAATTTCAAACTTTCTTCTTCCTCACACCAATGTTCTAAAAACTGTGAAGGCACCTCTACAAAATCCCATTCAACCTCAAATCATGTAAGGTCACTATGTGGTGATGTCCCAAGCATTTCATGAGTAGCGTGACCAAATTCATGAAAAATTGTTTGTACTTCTCAAAGAGAAAGGAGTGTTACATCTTCATTCTTTGTAAAATTACACACATTAATAACAAATGGGAGCTTTCCTTTATACTTTGGTCGTATATCATCTGCCCATGCTCAGGCTCTTTTCTCTGACCTATAAAATGGATCTAATAAATAGTATGCTATTTGTTTTCATCATCTATATACTTTATAAATTCTTACATCACTTCCTTCTCCAAACATTTCCCTTTGTTCTTCTGAAGTTGTTTCTTCAAGAGTGATTCAAAAAAGTTTTCCTACTATTGTATGGAGTCATGATATCACTGCTTCAAATTCAAAATACTTTTTGAGCTCTTTGTCATCTAGTTTATATTTTTCCTCTTTTAACTTACGGTAATAATATCACATATCCCATTCATCTAAAGTCTCTAGTGTAAAATATTCTTTTAGAAAAATAATCTCTTCTTTTCATTTTTCTTGAGCTTTTGTACTAATACCATCTATTAATTCTAATATCTGCTCTGGAGAATCTGCCATTTTAAACTCAAGAGAAAGCTCAGCATAGTTATTATATCAGAGGATATGGGACTTCTTCTCACGCAGTTGTAATATCTTCAAGACATTCTCCCTATTATCATTCTTTCACGAAGAAGCATATCAGGTTCTTGCTGTATAAAAATCATGTCGGATATTCTTATCATCACAAAACTTCATAATGTTCACATAGTCATTTGGATTAGCTGTAAATACAAATCCCTGTTTTCACTGTTCTCATGCTAATTTTTTTGCACTGTCTAAAACATCTTTTGGAAGATCTTTTATATGAGAATCATCTTCTACATGATAGAAAAACTCATTTTGACTATCAAGCTCATTATTAGAAAACTTTGTAGTTAATTCTGAAAGCTGTTTTGAAATTTCTTTTAAATCATCTTGTTTTGATTCTTCTAAGTCAATTCACCTTACTCTATAAGACTTAATGGCATCATCAATAATCTTTCATTGCTCAGTATCAAGATCACAGTTCTGCTTACAGATAGTCAGCATCTCAAAATACCTCTTACTGTAACTTACCATATTTGAAAAGTCTACAAGGAGTGGTTCAATTTCATCAATAATTTCTCTTACCTGATCAGAAGAAAATACTCACTTGAGGTGATGAATATAGTTCCAGTAATAATTCAAGATACTCTCATCATTAAATGTTTCAAAAGAAATTTCATCATCAGGAATAACAAGCTTCTCTTCAAACTTTTGCTTTTCATCTTCAAGCAATATTTTTAATAATTCAGATGCTTCACTCAAATTTTCATTACTAAAAAGAAATTGTAAATCTGGAATAGTTTGAGTTTCAAGTTCTGCAATGATTTTTTTATGTGATTCTTTCATGGTTATCTATAACAATTTACAAAATAAAAAGGCTAGTATTGAGTCTAAAATACTAGCTTTTCATAAAAATACAACCTAAATCCTTTAATTATCCCTATCTTGAATTCTTTCCCTTTAGTCAAAGGGAAAGAGACTGCATTCTTTGACCCTAAACTTGCCCCCTATCTTTCATAGCATCAAATATTCTTTTCATTGCAATAATATATGCTCAATTTCTTAGATAGGTATTATGTTCTTTTGCTATTTCAAAAACATCTGTTGCTGCTTGAGTAATTTTTTTAAATAGCTTAGCATCAACTTCTGGTGCTTCCCAATAGAAATTAGCATCATTTTGAACTTGTTCAAAATAACTCACCATTACTCCTCATGCATTTGCTAAAATATCTGGAATGACTTGAATTCATTTATCAAAAAGTACCTCATCAGCATCTGAAGTTACTGGTCAGTTTGCTAGTTCCAAAATATATTGAGCTTTAATATTATCTGTATTCTCTTTAGATATCTGGTTTTCTAATGCTGCAGGGATCAAAATATCACAATCAAGCTCCAGCACTTCTTTTGCTCATAACTGAGTAGCATCCTCATAGTCTATTACTGATTTTCTTTGAGACTTAAGCATTGAAATTTTTCCAATATCTATTCCACTAGTATTAGTAATTCATCCTCTTGAGTCACTGATTCATATTACTGTTGCACCAAGTTCCACTAATAATTCTGCCATAACCAGTCCCGCATTTCATGCTCACTGAATAGCAATTTTTTTTCATTTTAGTGAATCATTATTGAGTTCAAGCACTTTCTGTAAAACATAAACTCCTCACTGAGCAGTAGCTGTTCCTCTTCATTGAGATCCTCCTGAAGTAAGAGGTTTTCCTGTAAATGCTCATGGATTATATTGACCAGTAAGGAGCGAATATTCATCCATCATCCATGCCATTATTTGAGGAGTAGTATTCACATCTGGTGCTGGAACATCTTGTCCTGATCCAATATACTTATAGAGTCATCTGACATAGGCTCTTGAGAGTCTCTCTAACTCTCAAACAGAAAGCTCTTTTGGATTTACAATCACTCAACCTTTTCCTCAACCAAGAGGAATGTCAATAACACTACACTTGAAACTCATCCACATACTGAGAGCTTTTACTTCATCTCTAGTAACATCTTGATGAAAACGAATCCCACCTTTAAACGGTCCTCTGGCATTATTATGCTGTGAACGAAATCATTGAAAACTTTTCACTTTTCCATCATCCATTCTCACTGGAATTGATAACTCGATTATTCTTTTGGGATGAGAAAGGATTTCAAATTCATTCATATCCAGAGAACAGCTTTGAGAAAGAGTACATGCTTTTTTCATTTGTTTTCTTGCATTATCCAGTGCATTAATCATATTTTTTCATTCCATAACTTTTTTGCTTATATAAGTAATATTTTTTATTATATCATATCTGCTTAAAAAAACATTAAATTTTTGCAAAAAAGATCTATACTTCTACAATGCTTGTATATAAATTATATTATACTAACAACTGTATTCTTGGAAGTTTTCACATACATTCTTCTTATTCCATTCTTATATTTCAACTACAAGATAGTAGTTTCAGATATTAAAACTAAAAAAATCCCTAATAAATATTTAGGGCTTTTATTGATGCTCATTCCTTTTTGGTGGGGGATTTTATTTTTGTGAATAGCTCCAGAATATCTTCCAGGACTTTCTGACATTAATCCTCTCTTTTTCTCAATTCAAATCTTATTAACTCTTGTTGTAAGCTTTGCATTATATTATTTTTGAATATGGGCTGCTTGAGATGCTAAGTATTTATTGGTATTGAGTTTATTTATTCCTTATATTGGTGTGATTCCTTTTATTGGTAATATAGCACTTGTTACTATTGCTTATTTGTTAGGATATTTTTTTTGGTTTTGGTTTGGGAAAATTCTTTTCAATTCTCAATATAGAAACAGTCTGTTCACTAATGTTCGCACTGATGTCACTGACACATGGAATGTTTACAAACAAAACAAGTGATGAAACACATGTAGAATCATAATAACATTCATTATTATTTTTCTTATCATTTTTGTAAGTATACGACTAGCTCGAATATACCTTTTCAATTCTATACTAGAAAACACTCAGACTCTCAATATGTTTTCAGATATTATTCAGAAATATAATATATATTTAGTATTGTTACTAATTTGAGTATTTATCTGATCACTCTATATATGCCGTACAATTACTATGAGAATAAAAAAATATATTTCTCAAACATATAGCATAGATCCTGCACGTGTTTCAGATATATTATTATGAATACTTATAATAGTGCTTATGAGTTTTGTAAGTTATCAACTCATCAATCACTTTTATGAAATGAGTGCATTATTATTCAGAATCTTTACATTGTATTTATGAATATATGTGTTTATAAAAATAATAATCTATAGTTACAAAATAACCTTTGGGATTTGAGAATGTTATTATAAGAATATTATTGACCTTGAAGAAGGTGACTATATAGATAAAAAAGATCTTATCTCAATTCTTTGACATGAAGAAGATCTCACTGAAAAGATAAAGAATGAGTATATATTTTGAGTGTCTAACTCATTAACAAAAGATGAAGTATTGAATCTAAAACAAGCACACCTCTTAATAACCAGAATTCAAAAAAAAAATACGCCCAATTTCAAAGCAAAAAATCAAATAAAGCTCTTATCAACATCTCCTTATTGATCATACATAATTTCAGGATTCATCATTACCATAATAAGCAGTAATCTACTTATAGTAAAACTTTTAACTTTACAATCTATTTTAAAATTTTTTTTATAATTATATTTTTCCTCTCTTGAGAAAGCTTTTGAGGGTAAACATTTACATTACTGAAATAATCGTCTTTTTTGTAAATTCAAGCACAAATACTATTAAGGCTACATTGCTTACAATCCTTATTTTTGTCATGCTCCCAATATTTTCAATATTGTCTCACAGTTTCTCTTTCATCCAAAAAGTGAACAATTCTTTCCTCATCCTTAACAATTTTTCTTGTTTCAGTTGATGCCCACTCAAATCATTCTATATAACATAAGGGGACTCTTTCAACTCTAAATGTTCTTCATGACGCTTCTAAAAATTTCATTGCTCTAGCTAATGGATCCTTAAAAATTCTAAAATTTGGCAATGTAGAAATTGCAGTTTTTGTTTTCCTCATCATTAAAGGGTCTAAGTTGTTCCATACAAAATGTTTAATTGGAGGGAAAGTCCTAGTAATAAACCTTACTGTTTCATCTAAATGATTTTCACTATAATGGTTTATAACTGTATTGATTTGCACTCTTATTCAAGCATTCAGAGCATTAGTGATACTCATCATAAGCTTCTTCCAAGATCAAGGAGTATCCGTTAGAAAATCATGAATCTTCTCATAGCAAGAATACACAGAAAAATGAATCAATTTCAATCAAGATTTAGATAACTTACTGATATAATCTTTACTAGAGCACATCATTCCATTAGATATCATTCTATTCTCTATTCCTTTTTTATTAGCATATTCTATCCATTCAGCTAAATCTGATGATAATGTCGGCTCTCATCAAGTAAAGATGATACCAAGATATTTCTTTTCAATGAAATCATCAATTAATTCTAATCATCTCTCATAAGAAATGTTATTTCAATTGCTTGGATTACTACAAAAATGGCATGCATTGTTGCAATGTCTATTTACTTGAATGTATCATATATTAGCCATATTTAAATAATTGGTTTTAAAATATTGAATCAATAACTTCTTATAAAATTAATTCAAATTCACTCACACGTTTCATTATATCTGCATTTATTACATCTTAAAGATTTTTTTCTATATAAATTCTTAATGTACTTTTTAGTATAATCATTTATTTCATACTCAGGATTTAAATCATTGTACTTCTCAAAAAGTCATTCTCATCATAAACACTTTGGAACATTGATTAATTTAATATTTTTCATCTTTTTTCAATGCAAAAACTCTAAAAAATTTTCTTTAGATTCTCAATATTTTTTATATACCTCACTTGGAAACTCTTCTCATCTCAGAATGAAGGTATTATCTTTGTTGTAATTAAGACTAGGCCTATTTACATTATTTATAAAATTATGACAATATTGTTTAATGAAGCAAACATTGCAAGCATCTCAAAAACAATTTGGCTTAGATAATCACTTAGTTTTTATAAACTTAGAAAACATATTGATTCATTCTCACATAACCTCTCATTTAACTTTCCTAGGATCTTGAATCAAATCTTCATATCATTCAAATGCCTCAGCTGGGAACCTGTTTGTCCACATATACATTCAATTAATTGTGCTCAGTTTCCATGTATTTGTCAATTCTTGTGAATAATCTTCTATATTATAGAAAAGTTGTTTTTTATATTTTGAAAATCCTCTTCAAAATGGTACTATTTGTAAGATATCATATTCATACACTCACAACTTCATAAAAAAACTAACAATATCATGAAGGTACTTTACATTTACCTTATTCACCACAATGTCAATATTCACAATTATATCTGGGAAGTTTTTCTTAACATAAATCAATCCCTTGAGAGATTTCTTAAATGCTCATGGAGTTGCTACTAAGTAATCATGAAGAGTAGAGTTATGACCATGAAACGAGAAAGTTACCTCCTCTAATCATGCTTTAAAAACTTTTTTACAAAATTCTTCTGAAAAAAACATATTTCAATTTGTAACAGTTTGAATCTTATTATATCAGACCTCCTTAGCATATGCTATATAATTTGAGAATTTAGGATTAATACTAGCTTCTCATCAAGATATAATAATTCTATTCTCATATCCCTTTATATATCATACTCTAATTTCATGTTTAATTTTCTCTTCTTCAGGGAAGGTTCAATTCTGAGCATCACTATCAAGGCAAAAAATACATATGTTATTACAAGCAGATGCAATTCTTACCCATATACGATTTTCTTTCTGAGTTGCCTCTTTCAATATTAACTTTTTTTTATTTTCCATGTTAAGATACTATGATTAATAAGATATTCTGTAGCTAAACAGTTATGAAGGATATTCTCATAATCTTTATTCTCCTGGTTTATTTAATTGTGAAATTTATAACAAAAGTCATTTAATATCAAATCTACATACTTAACAGACTTTAAGATTACTGGGGAGTATTCTTTATTAATAAATCTATTTATCTTAGACTGATAATGGAGATTAAATTCTTTATCATGTATGTCATAATTTAATCAATTATGAATGTCTCCGATAACTAAGTCCTTCTTATATTTTTCAAAGATTCAAGAGAGAATAAGATTCGTCCCATATATCTTTCAATCTGTATCAATAATTATTCCTAAATTAAAAAATGCTACTTTTGAGTAATTTTCAAGATTTATAAGCTCAAATCTATTCCCTTCATTATAAAATCTTTTTATTTCATGAAATCATCTTTTTAAATTCCCCAACCCCTCTTTTGACCATTCTGCATAATATTCTGGAAGAAAGTTAAACCTAGTAACTCATAAATTATATATAAACAAGAAATTCTTAAAAAAATCCTTTGCATTCTTTGAAGTGATAACTTGATTTACTCTTATCAGATTTGAATATTTCTCTGAGTTTTTTATGATTTCCTGTGAGAGATTTTTTCAGTTTTGAAGTAATCTATTCACTGATGTAGTTTCAATATCACCATCTAAACTAAATGTCAATTTAACATTATTGTCCTCAATAAAAGCAATAAATTGATCTTCAATCAAAGTTGAATTTGATGTAATGTAAAAGTCTGGATTATAACTTTTAGGGAAGTTAGCTATAATGTATTTAATATAATCCTTTTTTAATAGTGGTTCTCCTCAAAAAAATTTCACCTTTTTAATCGGAAAATTATTTTTCTCCAAAAAAACAATTGAATCTTGTAATAGTTTTTGAGATATACTTTCATCTCTTTTGTCAATATCACAGTAGGTACAACGAAAGTTACATTCGTATGTAAGTATAAAGATAAGTTCCATTATTTTCATGAAAAATTAAACTATTTGAGTATCTTATTAGCAATAGTAATCTCTATGTAATAGATAAATTATTAATCTAAAATTCATAGAAATCTAAATATTTTTTAAATACTCAAGTACAGGGATTCAATCTCCACTCACAAGTCTGACACTTTCTCACAAAAGTCCTCTTACGTGAATTATCAGGACTGTAAGTATCTTTAAGAACAATATTACCACGATCATTTGTATATCTTTCTATTGTGTGCCTTTCTTGCCAATGACCATCATTAGAGTAATCTTCATAATCCCTTCAAAGAATACATGTTGGAAGACCAAAGAACCTCAAGATAATATTATTCTGAGATGTATATGTTACTATATCAGGTATATCTAATTTAAAATCATCAAGAGAGAATGCTAGGTCTTTAAAATTATGGTCAGCCAATCATTCAGGTGCTATATTTGAGATAAGTACTTGTGCTACTGGATAATCAGATTCTTTAACAAATTTAATAATCTTTAGTGTATCCATATAATTAGATTTATTTATTACAACATTAGAGAAGAAAAAATTCTTCTGGTTATAAGTTTTAATATTCTTTGCAATAATCTTAAAAAGGTCAAAATGTTTTTTGTGCCCTGTTTGAGCTTTACAGCTAATTTGATTAAACCAATGAATTGATAAAGATAGCTCGTCAATATATTTTAAAGCTTCTTTTGAGAAGGATTTAGATACAAATGAGGTGCCATTTGTTCATACATAAATTTTATAACCAATCTTTTTAGTAAAACTCAAAAGCTTTAAGAAGTTTGGGAAGAGTGTTGGTTCTCCTCAAGTAAAGTTAACATGATTATATCACTTTTTTGCTCTATCAACAAGTATTGAACGAACTTGGATCTCAGTTAGAGGATTTTTTGAGTATTCCATCATCCTATCATCCTCACTACAAAATATGCAAGCATGATTACAAGAATATGTTATGTGAAATTCTAATCGTTTCATAATCTCTATATATTACATATATAAACATACTCTGAGCCCTACATAAAAAGCATATCTAATCTTTCTTATAATATAATTCTAAATAATTATCAATATTATCTTCAAGGTCTTCTACACTATTACCTAAAGAAAACCACTTTTTAACCAGTCACTTCATAACATCCTTTCTTTTTGAATATGAATAAAAACAAAGAGACATTTGATGAAGGAGTAAATCATTTTCAAGTTGTGCTGTTATTTTTCAATCACTAGATAATTTAAGACTTTTTTGTATTTTTTTAAAATGTCTCAATGCTTCTTGAGAAATAGATGAAAGTGCTGATTGCATAATTACAGGATCAAATCAAGACCTTATATTATTTAAAAAAGAAAAGTTTATGTTATCTTGCTCTGAAAGATTATGTCATTTAAACTTCGTATTTCCATAAAAACTTTTAATCTTCTTATATGAAAAATCAAAACTATATGTAGCAATTCAGGGGACATAAGATATTGCTCAATAGCCAATCCCTAATATGGCAGAATTATTCTTTTTTCTTGAATCAATCTCTTCTCTATTATGACCAAATAAACTATTTAGTGATTTTTCTTTAAATGACTTTATCAATGCTGTCTTTCTGTCTAGCAATCTAAAAAAGTCCTCTAAGAAGTCCTGTAGTTTAGAAAAATTATCATTAATTCATATCTTGTAAAATGGGACATTATATGACATATTCCATTTATTTATCTCAAGATTCATATTAATTTTTCAAGATATTCTTTCACCTATTTTTTTTAAGTTACAGAGATTCTCTTCTAAATCTTCATAGGTTTCATAAGGCAAATTATACATTATATCAAAGCATACTTTATTAAACCTCAGATCAACAATGTCATCAATTACTTCAATAATTTTTCATTCATTATATGGTCGATTATTCTTTTCACTCACTTTTTTGTTAAGAGACTGTAACCCTATCATGACATTTGTGACTCAATACTTCTTCAATATTTCAAGTTTCTTTCTATTAGTTGACTCAGGGTGTAGTTCAACCATCCAGGTGTAATTCTTCTTAAAATTAAAACTTTTCTTAATTTTTATTAATATCTCTTCCATATCTTGTTCATTCCAAAGTGAGAAGGTTCCTCATCAAAAATAAAGAGTATCTAAATCTTTAGTAATAATCTTACTATAATTATCTATCTCTTGAAATAAGAAATATTTATATTTGACAAAGTTCCCTTGATCATTATCAACATAAGATATACAATTACAGTAATGACACTTGGTTTCACAAAACAGCGTGTGTAAATATAATTGAGTTGGGTGATTAGTTTGATTATGCCTCTCCCAAAAAGAGTTCACCTCTGAACTACTATAATTTTGGTTATAAAATATGTACCATGGGTAATTAAAAGCTAAGCCAATACCATCAAAAAAGTTAATCAAGAATAAGAGCATTTTAGTATGTTGTATTGAGAACCCTTTCATAATTTTACTTTTTGATATAATATAATTGAAAAAATTATATTATTTTATCATTAATTGTCCACTCTATAATCGTTTCATACACTAATCCTTACATATACTCCTCTCAATAAGTTGTTTTATTACAATTAGAGTAATGCAAGAAGAATGTCCTGGCATTCTTTATAGAAATGTCATTATGTGTAACTCAACCTATCCCGTGTCTTTATAAGTTGAATTATATATAATGCTTATCAATTTAATATAATCTTTTTTAGCATACATTATTCACCATATCTCATCATTTGTTATATCTATACTTGTTTCATTTTCAATATTCTTAATGTCTCATTCTTTAGATATAATAAATTTATCAGATCAATCAAAACTACCATCAATATGTTTATTAACAACTCCTTTAACATTGATTCTATAATTATCATTAAACTCATTTTTTGATTCTAAATACACGTCAATTTTCTTCTTCTTCAAAAAAATGTATTTCTTCAATAGCAATTTAAGTTCATCTTTTTTTATTTTTTTTTCTTTTCAAGAAACAAACTCTTGAAAACAAAAATTGATATCAACACCTAATGAGTCAAAGTAAGAAACAAAAGATCTTAGCTGAGATAATGGAGAGTTCTTAAAAGATAAAACTGAGCTTACCTTCACAGTTAAATTTTCTAATTTTTTATTTTTCAGATATTTGACAGAATCAACAATTCAGTAATATTGCTTATTTGTAATAGCTCGGTTAATATTTCCTTCCTTTCATATTCCATCTAAAGAGACATAAACTATAAAGTTTATATTTGCTAGCTCTTCTACCAAGCTGTCTAACAAATCCCTATTTTTTCTTAATAAAAGTCAGTTTGTATTAATAATGATGTCAAAACTTCCTACATAATTTTGAAAAAATGTTTTTAAAATTTGGAATATATCTCATATTTTTGGGTGTAAGAATGGCTCTCATCACCATAGACATAGCATTCTTACAAGTATCTTTTTATTGACAGCAACCTGTCTCACAACATTTTCAAATAATGCCAAATCAATGTATTCAAAACCATAATGTTTATTACAATACTCACAGGAAAGGTTGCAGTTATCTGTTAATTCTAAAAACACACTTTTATGTTGCATAATTAATACTATTTATTATTTTAATAATATAGTTTATTTCACTGTTTCTTAATTTTGGGTAAAGGGGAATAGATATAGTAGCATCTCAATAAAATTCAGCATTAGGAAAATCCCCTCTTTTATAACTATACTTCTTTTTATAATAAGACATCAGATGAATAGTTCTAAAGTTAACTGCAACTCATATTCATGCTTTCTGAAGCTTATATATATATGTGTCTCTTAATCAAGAATCTTTTATCAATATAGTATATAAATGTCTTGCATGTACTCAATTTAGTAATACATCTGGGTAACCTATATTTTCATTATTTTTGAATCAATCATTATACTTTTGAGATATCCTTTCTCTTTTTAATAAAAGTTTATCAATATTATCAATTTGATTTAATAATAATGATGCATCAATATTTGTCATATTTGACTTATATCATAAAAATTCCATATCATAATGTTCATAAGTAAGTCCATACCTTTGAGCTGCTGATTTAGAAATTCAGTGTAATCTAGCCTTTTTAAGCCAGTCACTCATACTTTTATCATTCGTACTTATTGCTCCTCATTCTCAACTTGTTATATTCTTTATTGTCGAAAATGAAAAGCATGCACAGTTTGATATATTTCATGGTCTGATTCAATTGTTTTCTCACTCAACACAGTGTGCTGAGTCTTCAATAATTTTTATGTTGTATTTATCAGTTATTCATTTTAGTTTAACAATATCAACCATTTGTCAATATAGATGTACTACTATTATTGCCTTAGTTTTAGATGTAATTTTTCATTCAATCTTCTTAAGATCAATATTTCATGTTTTTTTATCAACATCAACAAAAACTGGTTTTGCTCATGTATGTTCAATAGAGTTTGCTGTAGAAACAAATGATAATGGAGTAGTAATAACCTCATCTCATTTTCAGATATTAAAGTACTTTAATGATAAAAAAAGTGCTATTGTACATGATTTCATTCAGATTGAATATTTATTTCAAGTATATAAAGATAATTTTCTTTCAAATTTATCTACAGTCTTTCATGTAGTCAGAAAAATACCTTTTAATACTTTTAAAAGGTTAAAAACATCAATGATTCATATATTATGTTTATAAAATTCAACTTTCACCTTTGGAAGATTTGTTAAAATATAAGTCTAAATACCTATCAACAGTCATTGTCTGCCTCCATCATAATAATCTTATCTTTTTTGATTCAACTGAATACCTGCAATCTTGTCACTTTCTGTTTTCAACATTTACATAAAAGTTCTCTGGGAGTCATGTTATTTTTAATACTTTTTTTATGATCTCCAAATTTGTGAATTCCTCATTTGTTGAAATATTGTATATCTCATTTTCACTACCCTTTATCATTACAATAAAGATTCATTCCACATTATCTCAAGCAAATGTCCACTCTCGTGAATAAAGTCATGATCCATGAACTCAAATCTTTTGCTTTTTTCATGCAAATTTAATAACCTTTGGTATGAGCTTATCATCACTTTGTCAGTATCAATAAATATTTGAGCTCCTACATATATTGAACCTTATTCAATAAGTTTTATGGAATGCAAAAACCAGCTGTTCAGCAGCTATCTTAGTAGCTGCATATGTATTTCATGCAATCATTGGACTCTCTTCATTGAACATTCCTACTGGAATCTCTCAATAAACTTCATCAGTAGAAATATAAATAAACTTTGCCTTCTCCAAAGAGACATGTTGAATAAATAGTTGTAATAAATGTAAAGTTCAATTAATGTTTGAATCAATAAATTTTTCTGGACTATTGATTGACTCATCAACACTTGTCTCAGCTGCAAAATGTACTACAAAGTCAACATCACTTGGGATCTCTTTTATATCAAGAATATCATTTTCCCATAATTGATACTTTTTATTCATTGCATATGTTGTATTTGTTCTTTTCTTATAAATATTTTTATCTATATTAATTATATGGAAGCCCTCTTTTAATGCCTTTTCAACAAAATAACTTCCTATAAAACCTAGTCCTCATGTGACCACTATTTTTTTCATAATTGCTAATGTTTTGGATCAATTTTAATGTATGGAAATAAATCTATTTTAACATACTTATCTATATTTCTATATATCAAGGTCTTACTTAAGATATTGAATAGATAGTTAAATAACTCCTTCTGAAAAGAAAAATTATTAGTAACTTGTGATTCCCAAGATCGTTTAAAATACAATTCTTTCTCAATTAAAAAAAATCATCATATTTCCTCAGATTTTAAGAATAGCTCTATTTCTATTCATGGATCATTAAAGCTTTCTTTATGTGTTGTTATTCAATAGTACTCTAATAAATCATAATTATAGACATATAATTGATCAACTGATGCTATATTTTTGGGAACAAGGAAACGTCATTTTCTTCTATCAAGCTCATAATCTACTTTCTCTTTTATACCTATCTCTTCTGTATTTTTTCTTCTATTCTCAAAATTGTCTTTACTTCTTATTCATGTATATAACCCTTTTATTAATGAAAAATCTCAATAATTATTTAAGACTTTTTCCACCTCAGATACACAATTTTCATCTAAAAAGTCATCATCATCTAAGGGTAGAATATATCTACATTCTGATTCTCTGGGCATAAAGATTCTTGCTTTTGATTCAGAAAACTCTTCTATGGAATAAGACAATTTGATATTGCAGTCTGAAAAATTCATATAATTTAAAAATTTAAGCTCAAATAAAACAATATCCTCTTTATTTTTAAAATTCACAAAAATGAATATCTCTTTTACCTCTATAGATTGATTTACAATTGATGAAAATAAATCATCTAAAAAGTCTAATCTAGAGACTAAAACCTGGATAGAAACTCTTTTTTGGTGTGTTTTTTTCTTTACATTATAAAAAGATTCTATTCAAAAATTGTTTTCAAAGTTTAAATAATAATAATTATTTTTTAAAAAGCTTTTTCAAAAAAATCTTAAGGGGAGGTAATCAAAGATTATTTTTAATCATCAAATATTACTTGTTATTAGCTTCTTTTTGATTAACTCCATTAACCTCAAATATCACTCAATATTCTCTTCTAACAATATTTTAGATAATAAAAACCCCGTATTTATAAAAAATACTTTTTTTCTAGAATTTGGACATTCTTGAGTTAAAAAGGATTGTATAGATAACATCTCTATGTTACTCATAAAAAAATCATCTTGCTCATTCTGATATATGTAAATTGATATGCTATTTAACAATTTCTCATTATTCTTTCACATAATTATTGTTTTTTTGAACTATTTTTAATGCACTGTTTTGAAGCAATTGTTATCAATTCATCTTTAGAAATAGATCAATTAATTAGTAATGTTGTAATTTCAGAGATACTTTTATTAAAAATATCTTTTGTATTAATATTATTCTCCTTAATAATCAAAAAATCATTGTAAGATTCTTCACATACTTTATCACATATATTATCATCATTTCATAAGAACTTGCTTGCCACTCATAAAACTTTATTTTTCTCTTTATTATCTTCATACTCATCATATCAGACAAGCTTAGTATAAGAATTTTGTTTATTATTAACAATAATATTACATAGGTTTTCTAAGATGTAATCTTCAAAAAGCTTTTCACACTTTTCTCAAGAATGAAAAGCCCTATAGAATCTATAATCCTCTCATTTTTCAATTGATAATTCTAATATCTTCTTTGTCTTTTCTTGTAACTCTTGGTTCAATCAATTGTCTCAAAAATCATTTTGTAAACTCACTGAGAAATCACATTTATCAGTGTTTGACTTTGCACTAATTATACTTTTTTGCATATTATTACCCGCTTGCACATTATTGTCAGGTTGTTGTAAAAAAGGCTGAGCAGCATTAGATCAAATAATATTGGTAGTTCATTCATTCTTCTTAACTTCAGAGGTTAAGGTATATACTTCTTGATTATTAGTGAAATAGTATGCTATTGCAAAAACAAAAATGATATTCACAATTATTGATAATAATAATTTTCCATTCATAATATATCTATATTAAGTTTAAATTACCATTGCCCATGACTTCCATGACTTCCATGACTTCCATGACCATGAAGTTCATATTGTGTTTGAGTTTGGTTAACATTGGGAACAGCACTATAATGTCAGTTAACTATCCCACTTGCATGTGAGCAGGTAGCTGGTCATGATACAGTCATATATGTAGGAGCAACTGAATTATTATGGTTATTTGGATCTGCTGGGTTTGGAAAAGGCAACCCTGCAGGGACTGTCCAAGTTGTCACTGCAGCACTTGCGTCATTAGCTCAAGTCAGCAAAAGACCTGCTGCACTCAACCCCAAAGCATCCTTTTTCGTGATTTTCCCACTTTCGTCTGTCAAGAAAGACTTTAATTTTTTCTTAATCTTTGGAAAAATTTTCTTCTTTTTATCACTCATACTTTAGTAAAATTTTAATAAGATATAACTATACTATTCTTTAATCAGTATTTTTCAAGTCTACTTTCAAATCCAACTCATTAATATTTTTTCATCTTCTGGATCTTGCAGTTTCTCAAAAATATAATCAAGAATAGCTATCTGCATTTGCATCTTTTCATCTTTTTGAATTGGATTATACAATGATCCTGCTGTTTTATAGTTGTGTATTATATCCACTCATAGATAGGTTTTATACACATGATCATTATAACCTGGAAGTCAATCTAGTGTACTTGATTGAACTGCAATCTTAGTAATATCAGAATTGATCATATTCTTATAATTTTCTTTACCATCCTCTCAAGCTTCACACATAAGAAAACTATCATCTCACATTCTTCACAACATTCTTGATTCATCACTGGCATATATATTGCCATCATAATTATAAGCCACTCAACCAACAGCAATTCAGCTTGGACTTCTAATGTCCATAAACGCTGGATCTTTTCAGTTAAAAATCTTCATTAAATATATTCATGTAATGTGTTCTCTAAATACTGTTCATTTTTTATTTAATTCTATAATGTAATCAAGTGAGTTTTTATAAAATTTAATCCATTCATCTGAATCATATGCAAGATCTTCTTTTTGAGTTGCTGCAAAGCCATATGGATTTAACCAACGAAGAAAAATTCAGTCAAGTCATAAACCAACATATTGATCAATAATTTCTTTAAATTTTGGGATAGTTTCTTTTGTCACAGTCAAAAGTGCTCATATTTTTCACATATTTCTTTTTTGTTTTTCTTCACTAACCCTTTTTAGCCAGTAAGTAACTGTTTCAAATGAATTTCAGTCTTGATATCCAGACCTATTATTATTATGAGTGATCTCATCTCCATCAAGACTAGTACATATATCAACTCAATTATCAAGTAACCAAGTGAGCTTTTCTTCAGTCATTAATGTAAGATTTGTCACTAAATTTAATTGAAGATTTTTCTTGAGATGTTGTGCTTTTGCTTTTGCATACTCTGTAATGTACTGAACCACTTCATAGTTCACAAGTGACTCACCTCACTGAAATTCAATAGTTAAACTTGGTGAGCTAGTAAAGAAAATGGTATCAACTACTTTTTTTGCTGTTTCTTTTGACATATCAAACTCTGTTGCTGTCATTGGAGCAACTGCTGCATGACAATATTTACATTTATGATTACATCTAAGCGTAGTAACAATCATATGAAGAGTTGGTCACACTCAGACAAAGTGATTTTTTAAAGCAACTGATCAAGTCATTTTTGCTTGATAATCATCATTTTTTATGAATCCTTTTTTTATTAAATCACCATAATCAGCAAGAGCCTCAAGACTTTCTCAACTTACAAATATTTCAAAATCTGCATTGCTTAGGAATATGAATTTTCAAGCATCATTTGTAAGCAAATACTGATTGTCATCAAATTTTTTAAACCTAAAAAACCCTATTTTAGTAGTATTGGTATTTTGAATTTTTTCTAAATCTAGCATATATATTTTTTATAGACTGAGGATATAATTCATAAGTTCATTAAAAATTTCTTCAATTTCACTATCTATTTCTCCAGAAATAGTGATAACATTTTTTCTTAGCTCAATTTCTCCAACTTCTGAAAAATCTGAAATAGCTTGTTTCAATATTTCTTCATTATATATTCAAAAATCTACTGTGAAATCTTTTTTCATTACTTCATTATTATCTTGTATATTTTTATGCCTATTTTTTAAACTGATTTTTTGCCTTTTTTAATCCATCCAAATTAGCAGATAATTTTGGTTTTTGTACTTCTGTCTCTGTTTCCTCTTCTATTTCCTTAAGAATTTTTTCAATTTCTGCCTCATCAATTTGAAGCTCTGGATCATTTTCTATTTCTTTAAGAATTTCATCAATATCTTTGTCAAAATCTATTTGATTTTGTTCAGTTTGTTTTCATACCTGCTCTCAAGCATCTGTATCTAGCGTAACAAAATTTTGTTGATCTAAAGGCCCATTAATTGCCTTTTCAACTATTGCTTCTCTAATAGTTTTATTATCTTTTTCTAGTTTATCTCTTAGAGTCATCTCTAATAATGTATCAGAAAACTCTCATATAATTATCTCTGGACTTACATCTACTCAATCTTTTTGAGTAAACTGTAAAATAATATTTTCTTTATCATATTTGAAGAAGAAATATCATTGATCCAAGTAAACAAATGCTGATTTCAATATAATATCTTTTGAGAAAATTTGAGTATCAATTATTAGCTCAAACTTTCAAGCTTTAATCTCTTTTTTTAAAAAAGTTTCCATATATAAAGTATTCTAACATTGAAATAAATTACTTCAGTCATCAAAAATAAGAATACAAAAAAAAGAAAAAAATTCAATCTTTTTTTCTTAGCTATAATGAGATTATTATTTATAGAGTAGTTACACAAGTATTACAACTTGCGTCAATTATTATTTTTTGATCTGATAAGTGAAAGAGCTTCAACCTTTTCTGAATTTGACATATATTTCACTCCCATCAGACCTAGAGTTCTTCACAATAGCGAGTTTTCAAAATATATAGTTTTTAGCACCCTATTTCTATAAATATTTGATGCTACCTCAACACTCTCAGAGTGATGTATGTTTTCTGAAATCATAAATATATTTTTATATAATAATATACAAAAGTATAACATATAAAAAAATATCTAGCAAATGATTGCTAGGTATTATACTTTTCCTGATTTGGATCAATGTGCATCTCTGTAAGCATCAACAATATTCAATATACTCCTTGAATTTTCTAGTGGTTGTGGAGAATATCACATTACAAAGTTAGTAGCATTTCATGCCGTCTGGATCTTTACTGTTCCATAATTGAGTAGATTTGCTAATAATCATTTAGTATGAGACCCTACTTCTTGAACCTGTCATAAGTTACATTCAGATACTTTTCGATTCAAAAATGATACCTGTTCAACACCAATGATTCTATTATTTGTAACTACATACATATCAAGTTCATGATCTAGCCATTGAATATAGAGGAAAATTGACCGTATCATCCAAATCACAATTACAATTAAGTGAGACAAAGCACCATTAAAAAAAATATATACTCCCACTGTTAATCATATTCAGAAGAAAAAGTATAAAAAGAGCATAACTAAAATTATCCAGTGACGTTTTACTACCATGGCAGTTTTTTCTCATGGTCTCATGTTTTTTAACTTGATATCCTTTGCACGATCATGTGTCATATTTTTAGCTTTATGATATATTTGGCTTTTTAATATACAGAGGTTCTATAATATTCTTACTCAGTAACTCAATATTAATAATTATCTTTTTATAATCAATTGAAGAGCTCAATGTGTATTTACTATTTCAGAGTCTGTCAATTTGTATATCTCAATAAATAACTGAATATCACGTCTCTTTACAATGGAAGCTTAATGCTTCATTTGTTTCTATATGTATTATATCAGATTCTTCATATTTTACAAACACATCTCTTTTACTAGAAGTCTTTACAATTGGATAATTAGAGAAAAGATCAAAATAATTAACATCTGTTATTGAATTTCCATAAATATAGGCTAATGTATTCACAGTAAGAACTATTGTTCTGAGTCATGTAAAGCTTCCTGGTCAACTCACTACAATATAATTTTTGATATCAGAAAATTCAATACTATTTTTTTCTATAAAATCCTCAAGGATAGAAATAAATTTTGAACTCTCATTTCACAGTATAGAGATTTCCTCTTGAGAAATAATTTCTCTTTTATCATTAAATAGGATAAGAACTCAGTCTTGCGAAACAGCATTAATAAATAGATACATTTCTAGTGATTATATATTATAGATGTAGTAGCAAACTATCATTTCAAGCAAAGTTTGTCTTTTTTATTATTGCTAGTATATTTAAAAAATATTTTTGTAAAATACTTTGAATGAATCCAGACCTAGCAATTCAATTAAAGCCATGAGTCAGCTATATTAATAGCTGAACACTTTTTAGCAAAGTACTGATAATTAAAGATGTGCTTATAAAGAATAAAAAAATCATTCTCATTCTTCAAAATGAAAAAATATACTCTCAATATAAAAAACATCTGGAATACCTTCATATACCATTTAGAAAAATCAACACTCAAGCTGACCTTGTTGATATCGACCATGATAGAAGTTGATTATTTATAGTAGATAATACATACACAAAAGAAGAAATCATAAATCCTCAGCAACTGTTGCATCACTCTCTTATACTTAAACTCAAAAAAGAATATGAATTAAATGCCCTCTTACAAAAACTTACTGAACTGGGCTATACTCACTCTGATTTTCAAATCGCTTGAAGTTACAAAAGAACAGGGGATATTTTGCATATTACTCATTTTTCTGAACAAAAAAGATATTCCATAAGCTTCTGGGGAGAATATATTGAAAGCATTATTGAAACAGACCTTACACACATAAACAAAACAACTACAGATCTTTCAACACTTGTGCTCTGATCAAATAAAAAGTTATTTACATCTGAAGAAAAAAATGGACAAACACTCCTTAATATTATATGAGAATCAACTGATCATGTCATTCTTGATCAACTAGACTTTTCAGAAAACTATTATGAATATAAAAAAATATGCTCTCAGATCTCTAGTCTTGATTATATATGAAATAAAGAATTTTCAACTATTATTGATATGTGAATAGTTCCACCCACAATTAATTCAATTGAAAATTTCAAAGACATTATTGCAAACAAAGGAAATCATGTATATATCTATACAAAAAATACAACCACCATTACAAACTTCTTGAAATATAATAACCTTCAAGCAGCTTGAATTCATGAACAAAAAGGTTCTTTCATAAAAAGTTTTCAAACAACAAACAGTGACCAGCAGCTCTATATAATATCAGATGATGTTCTATGAGAACTCTTCATAAAAAAAAGAAACCAGAAAAACATAAGTGTGGAACTTGATCTCTTACTAAAAATTCATCCTGGTGACTATGTTGTTCATATTGATCATTGAATTTGAATATTTAAATGAATTATCAAAAAAGAACTTCCACAAACATCATGAAAGAAACCACTTATTAAAGAATATATTGAGATTGCTTATAAATGAGAGGATAAACTCTTTGTCCCTATTACTGAAGTCTGAAGAGTAAATAAGTTTGTTTGATGAGATAATCCAAAGCTTACTGGCCTCAATACTACAGAATGGCAAAGAAAATTAAAAAAAGTAGATGAATCAGTAGAAGCCTTAGCAGAGGAACTCCTTGAAGTCTATTCACAAAGAAAACTTTCAAAATCTTTTACTTTTACTTCATTCCCAGAACAAGAGAGAAAGTTTCAAAATTCATTCCCTTATCAATATACTTCTGATCAACAAGAAGTGATCAGTGATATTTTAACAGATATGGAATCATCTACACCAATGGATAGACTCCTTGTATGAGATGTTGGTTTTTGAAAAACAGAAGTAGCATTCAATGCCATTTATAGAGCTCTATTACATAAAAAACAAGTAGTGTTTATAGCTCCACTTGTTGTACTTGCCTATGAACATTATGAAAAAGCAGTTGAAAGGTTCAAAGAATTCTGAATAAAGATATGACTTCTTACAAGAGTGGAGTCTAGAAGTAATACAGAGAAAATTCTTACATCACTACAAGATGGAAATATCGATTTGATAATATGAACACATAAACTTCTACAAGACACAGTAATTTACAAAAATCTTTGATTACTAGTAGTAGATGAAGAACACAAATTTGGAGTAAAAGATAAAGAAAAAATTAAACAACTTCAATCCTCCATTGATATTTTATCAATGTCAGCTACTCCTATTCCAAGGAGCCTCAATATGGCTCTTTCTCAAATAAAACAAATTTCCATTATAAAAACTCCTCCTCCTTGAAGAAAAAGCATAAGAACTTTTGTTTCAAAATATAGTGAGAAAGTAATTTATGAATGATGTCTTCAAGAATTTGAAAAATGATGACAGGTGTATTTTGTACATAATAGGATACAAAATTTAGTGTTTTTTGAAAAAACTCTCTCAGAACTCTTTCCAGACAAAAAAATAATAACCACTCATGGACAACTTCCTTGAAACACCCTTGAAAAAAGAATTATTGATTTTAAAAACAAAAAATATGACATTCTCCTTACTACTACTGTCATAGAAAATTGAATTGATTTCCCCAATGTCAATACTATTTTTGTAAATGAAGCTCAAAATTTTTGAATAAGCCAAGTTCACCAACTTCGTTGAAGAGTCTGAAGGAGTGAAAAACAATGATATTGCTACTTATTATACAAAAATGAAAAACTGGGACCTGAAACTGCAAAGCGCCTACAAACTCTTGTGAACTATTCATATCTATGAGCATGATTTGAACTGGCCATAAAAGACCTTGAAGTCCGTGGTTGATGAGATCTTCTCTGAATCAAACAAAGCTGACAATCATCAGAGATATGAGTAAACCTCTACTTAAGACTCATTGAGCAAAAGATTCAAGAGCTTACTATCAAAAAAGCCCAGAATCAAAATACAAAAGATAAAAAAAGTATAGAAAAAAAAGAAACACCTGCTTATATTAATGAGCATTACACAAAAATTGACCTTCCAATAGACATATCTCTTCCTGATGATTTTTTTGAATCTGATCTTGATAAAATCAACTTCTATAGAGAAATTGAATCTATTAACACTATTGAAGATTTGAAAATAGTTTTTGAAGAATTCAAGAATCAATATAACATCAAATCAGAGTTACACCATATGCCACAAGTTCTCAACCTCTATAATTTACTGCATGTAAGAATAGTAAGTAGAAACTTTTTCATCATCCATATCAAAAAAGTATGAAAACATTTCCAAATTGACTTTAATTCAAAAATATCTCTAGATATATTAAAAAAATTTTTAGAACAAGACAAGGAAGTTAAATTTAGCGTAGTGACTGTAAATAGAGTCAGAAGTCCTATAAAATACTTTACAAATGAAGAAAATTTTTTAGAATACCTTGTGAATCTTTTGAATAAAAAGATTAAAAATAAAAAAATCAGATTAAAAAAATAGCATCTGATTACTTACTTATTTTTATTATTTTATAATTACATATATGAATATGAAAAAAATTATGATGCTTGTTGCTTTACTAGTGCTTGCTAGTTGTAACCAAAATGCAACAAATACTACTACTGAAACACCAGCAGCTCAACCAGCAGCTCAACCAGCAGCTCAACCAGCAGCTCAACCAGCAGCTCAACCAGCAGCTCAACCAGCAGCTCAACAACCAGCTCAACAACCAGCTCAACAACCAGCTCAACAACCAGCTCAACAACCAGCTCAACCAGCAGCTCAACAACCAGCTCAACCAGCAGCTCAACAACCAGCTCAACCAGCAGCTCAACCAGCAGCTCAACTAGCAGCTCAACAACCAGCAATTCCTGCTCCTGTTGTCCCAGCAGATAAATCAAATTACCCAATCCAGACTGGTAATACTGTTGCTGTTCATTACACTTTAAGTCTAGATAATGGTGAGAAAGTTGAATCTTCACTTGATAGAGGACAACCATTTGAATTTGCTATTGGTCAAGGTCAAGTAATTAAAGGATGGGATGAATGACTTATTGGTATGAAAATTTGAGATAAGAAAAAATTAGAAGTTGAACCTGCCGATGCTTATGGTGAATATGATGCTACTAGAGTACAGATGGTTCCTAAAGCAGAATTAAAACAATTTGAAGATGCTGGAATTAAATTAGAACCAGGTCAATTACTTCCAACTCAATTTGGTAAATTCAAAATTAAAGAAGCAACTGCTACAGGAGTTCTTGTTGATGTAAATCATGAACTTGCTGGGAAAAAACTAACTTTTGATATTGAAATTATGGATATTAAGTAATACTTACTTACATAGCAAAAATAATCACAAATAAAGTCTTCCATATGGAAGACTTTTCTTTAATTAACAACAAACAATTATACATTATGGGGAAAAAAGATAAAAAAGAATTGCAAGAATGAAACATTATTGCAAAAATTAAAACAACTAATGGTAGTATAAAGGTACTTCTATTCACTGAACAAGCACCATTCACCACAGCCAATTTTATAGGATTAGCAAAAAAATGATATTATAATGATATTATTTTTCACAGAATCATTAATAACTTTATGATCCAATGATGAGATCCTACAGGAACATGAATGTGAGGTGAAAGTATCTACTGAGAGAAATTTACAGATGAATTCCATCCTGAGTGTAGGAACAATAAATATACTCTCTCTATGGCTAATTCATGACCAAATACAAATTGAAGTCAGTTCTTTATTAACCAAAATGACAATAATTACCTTGATGATAAACATTCTGTGTTCTGAGAAGTAGTAGAGTGACAAGACAATGTTGATAAAATAGCCAAAGCAAAAACAGATTCTCAAGATAGACCAAAAAAAGAAATAAAAATCATTGAAATAAAGATTAAAGAATATAAAAATTGATCTCTTGAAAAATACAAACAAGATAACAAAGCTATAATTGAGAAATATAATAAAAAACAAGCTGATAGTCAGTTAGAAAAGGAGAACATGACAAGTAGTGAATGAAATACTATAAGTGTTCATTATACACTTACTCTAGAAGACTGAAGTATTAAAGATTCTAGTCATAATAGATGAGAACCATTTAGTTTTGTCATAGGTCAATGACAGGTTATCAAATGATGGGAGCAATGAGTTGTTGGAAAAAAAATATGAGAAGCTTTCAAATTAGAAGTTGAACCAAAGAACTGATATGGTGAGTATGATGTTGAAAAAACTAAAACAATGCAAAAGAGGGATCTCCAATCATTTGTTGAAGCTTGAATTAAGCTAGAAGTATGAGAAAAGCTTCCTACTCAATATTGATATTTTACTATAAAAGAAGTACAAGAAGAAGAAATCATCATTGATTTAAATCATGAATTAGCATGAGAAAAACTCTATTTTGACATAGAAATCATAGATATCAAATAGTCTAAGAATTAAAAATGTAGGGACAGCAGATCTGCTGTCCCTACATTTTTAAGCTACATATTTTTGAGCACAAAAAAAATCCCTTCTCATAAAGAGAAAGGGATTTTTAGATAAGGTAGAAACTAGTTTCTAGTTATCATCATATTCACCTAAATTAATGATGTCATCATTATTAGTTGTATATGTATTATTGTCTAGAGTATATGAAACACCATTAGCAAGGATTCTCAATTCTGTGTTACCTCCAGCTGTAGTAGGTTCACCAACTTTGAATTCAAATGAATCTCCATTGTTAATTTCGTAATCACTAGCAGTAGCATCATTAAGAAGTAATGTAGTTGTTGTGTCATTGTTAACAACAGTAACATTATCATCATTTCTTACAATAATTCAAGGAGCAGCAATAGCATTTTCAATAGCAATTTGAGTAATAACAATATCATCATTATCAAATTCATTATTACCTTTATCAACTGTAAAGTCAATAGTAGCATATTTGTCGTTATTTCCAAGAGTATCACCAACAGCAACTGTAACTATAGCAGGAACAATAGTAACTGTTTCACCTATTACAGCAGGAACTGTAACCATTGGAGTAATTGGATCATTTGAGCTTTCACCTTCAAGATCAGTACTAGCAGGAGCAACAACTGAAACAGCTAGACTACCTAGTTGTCCTTTAGTTACATCACCTGTAGTGTCATATGCTCTTAATTCTGCAACAAGAAGTGCACTTATTTCATCATCTGTATTTTCTACAGTGAAGTCTTCAAATACTATTTCAGTATCTGATCAAACAAGATTAACAACTGCGTCAGAAGCAATAATTGAACCATCTTCAGCTACTAAATTAACATTAAGAAGTGAATCTGAAAAATCAGCTCCAGTAATTTTAAATGTTAATTCATCAACATCAACAGCTTCATATTGAGCCTGAATTTCAACCTCACCAATAGCAACATCAGTAGTTCAAGCAAGAACAGTTTCTTCGATTTCATCTTCTAAGTCACCATTCTGAACCATATTAACAGCGAATGTACCTCTATCAAGAAGTTCAGTCTTAGTTGGTTTAGAATTAATAGCAGAGCTAGTAATATTAGCAGCTAGAATATCTTCTCCGTCAGTATCTTCAAGAGAAAGAGCTGAAGTATCAACCATAAGTGCTAGGTAATTACCAGCACCTGTAATAGCACTGTTATCTTTTAATATAGCAGTTACAAGAACTTCAATGTTATCAGATCCAGCAGGTATTACAGCATTGATGTTTGAAAAATCAATTGAAGCAGCTTCTACATCTCAATCAAATGTTTGACCACCAATATTCAATGTAGCATTAGCAACAACATCATCAAAATCTTCACCAGATAATGAATTAGTAGTAGCAGCTGAGAAATCCATATCTTCTATAATAACATCTTCACTATCAGATACAGAAATTTTTCATTTGTATATAACAGTTTCAATCCCATTACCAAGTACTAATTGTCTATCATTAACTTGAACATTAGAAATAGTAATTCAAGCTGACTCTATATCAATAGTTTGAGTATTAAGAGCAGTAGTTGAAAGAATATCATCTACATCAAATCAAGAATTAGCAGAACCAGCTACATATGTAACATCATTCATATCATCTTCAATTTCTACAAACATGATTTCAAATGTCATGCTCGTATTATTATATGCTGTATTGTCTTGTACATCCATAGTAAGGTCAAGAGCTACTTCTTCTCCTTGTGGAAGAGAAATATCATCAAAGTAATACATTTGGTAAGTAACTCCAGAAACAGAAACAGCAGTAGGACCAGCATCAAAGCTTGAACCGTCTAGTTCTAAATCATCAATACCTAATTGACCATTTCATCAAACCTTAACAGCCAATCTAGTAACTTCATAATCCTCAGACATTGCTGTCATTCTTAATGTTCAAACAAGAACATCTTCAGCATCTGGTTTAGCTTCATCTACATCACTTGTATCAAAAGCAACATTAATTTCAGCTCCTTCAATTGTATTTAATGAAGCAATATCTTCAGTTGAAATAGCATTAGAGATAGCAACTGGCATACCAGATCTAGCACCTATACTATATATATCATCATTAGACATAAATGAAAAATCAACTGTTTCACCTACAGAACCACTAATAGTTCACATAAGCTCAACTGAAACTTTATCATCAGCAGCCATTTCATAATCAACAGCAGCAACAATTTCTTCATCACTATTAACCATAAGGTTTGAAGCAACTTCAGTTCCATCAATATGAATTGAAAGGTCTGAAATATCATCTTCATCAATTGATCCACTTACATGAATAGTAATTGTTTTAATCATTACATCTTCATTATCATTTTTTTCTTCAATTTCAAATCAAGCAAGCTTCATATTGTCACCAATAGAAACATCACCTGTTGCCTTATCTTCTTTCACTTCAAGAGAAGCAACATTTGAGAAAAGTGCAGGAACTAATAGAGCACCAACAAGATTTTCACCTTCTACATCACTAGAAGTTTGAAGATCAACAAGTTGAATACCAAAAGTTGCATTAATAACACCATTTGGGTCAGTAATTTGACCAGCTACTGTTAAAGTCATAGTAGTACCAGCTTCAACAACAACATCATTATCAAAAGAAATTTCTCTTGTTAATTCACTAAAAGATTTAGTTTTAGATACTTTTTCACCAATTTGATTATAAATTGATACATTATCTAAAAGATTAAAATCTCCTAAACCTATAAATTCAAAAGTTGCTTCATCAAGAGTAACATCTTCTGAACCTGCTTTTACATCAAACACTAATAGAGGAACTCTAGAAGTATTAGCTTGAGCTAAACCATCAGATGGAGTTTCTGGATTCAATGAAACCATTAATACATCACTTCCACTAGTAACAGGAGCAACTGGAGTAGTTGGTTCTGGAGTAGTAACAACAGGAGTTGATGGAGTAGTTGGAGTTGGAGTAGTATCCTCATCATCATCTAAACCACCAAGTAGTGCACCAAGTAAATCATCTGTATCATCTTCAGCAGGAGCTGGAGTTGATGGAGCAGTTGGAGTAACAGCCATAGGTGCAGCTAATTCAGCAGCCCATACAAACATTAACCCTCTTTCAACAGAAGTATCATAATCAGAGAATGGCATAGCTACATTATTAGCTACAGCAACTGAAACATATCCAGCTCTCCAATCAGCATCAGGACCTTTAGCAATCCCTCTTGCTTGCATTACCATTTTAAGTCCTTCAATTTTTGAAACCTGATCATTAGGTCTGTAATTAGTGTTAGGAGCAATAAACCCAGAGTTTAATGCAGCAACAGCATATTTACAAGCCCAATCAGTATTTGCAATATCTGCAAATGGACTTACACATGATCCATCACTAACAGTTTGACCTGAAAGTTTCATCATAATTTTCAAAGCTTCTTTTCTTTGAATCGAATCAGCTAATCTATAAGCTGATGGGTTTGTAGATTGATCTACAATCACACCAAGATTAGCTAACTTGTTTGCAGCTTCCAGGTTAGTGTAAGCAGCATTTACTCATGCAACAGAACTTACAGCTGATAAAACAACAGCAGAAGTTAGCATTGCAGAAGTAACTTTTTTTACTAAGTTACTCATAGTATACTATAAGTTAGCATATAAAATAAGGTTTTTGTATATCTACAAAAACAGTTAAAGCCTTAACCCATGTATTTTATATAACACAGGGAGAAGAACACACAATTAATAGTTAATGTACTCTTCCCCAAATGTTATATAAACAAGTTAGGAGAAAACTATATTTTTAAGTTATGTTAATGAACCTTCTACCTCTCTTTTGAAGAAAAATAGACCTGCCAAGTATATAAGTTTCATATGCTTATGTCAAATACAAAAATTGGTTTTTCACACTTTCTTCACAATGGTTTTTATTTTATTTTAAAGGAAAAAAGAGTCATGCCTTCGCACAACTCTTTTATAAAAAGTCAATCGTTACTACCTGTATTATCAATTACTTACTGTATCTGCCAAGTTCATTATTGGTTGCATAATCGCCATTGCTATTCATCAAACAACTACAGCCAAAAACACAATAATCATTGGTTCCAGAAGCTTATTCAATGTAGTAATCATATTATCAACTTGCTCATCATAGAAGTCTGCTACTTTTAAAATAGTCTGATCAACCTTAGCTGTTTGCTCTCATACTTGTATCATCTGAACCATCATAGGAGGAAATAGTTTATCTCCATCAAGAGCTTCCCATATCTTAATTCATTGTTGTACATCTTCTTTTAATAAGAGAATTCTTTGTCTATATACCTCATTTCATACACCATCTGCTACAATCTGAAATGCTCATACAATTGATACACCTGATCATATAAGTCATGATAATAGTCTAGAAAACTGTGAAAGTACTAACTTCTGCATCATTGATCAAAAAATAGGAACCTTAAATAAGAATAAGTCATATAAATATTTTCATCATGGAGTTTTTTTCCATATTTTGATTCAAACATATGCAATAAACAAAAAAATCAATACTCCTAACCAGTAGGCTCTCAGAAAGTCTGAAACTCAAATAAGCATTTGAGTTGAGGCTGGCAACGCGGATTTATCACTAAATATATCAAGAAGCTTTGGTACAACCATAATCATCATTACTGCAATAACTCCTATAACTACTATAATTATAAACGCTGGGTAAATCATAGCTGATTTTAACTTTCATGATATAGATGCCATTTTTTCAATCTGGTTAGCTAAATCTAGAAGGACGGTATTAAGTTTTCAGGTTTTTTCTCAAGAACTTATAACTCACACTTCAGCTTCAGAGAAAGATTGTGGATACATTTCAAGACATTCAGAAAGATTCTTTCAAGCCTGAAGTTCTTTTATAAATACTCCCAAAATCTTCTTCAATACTGCATTTTTTTCTTGAGCTTCCAAAACAGCAATTGACTTTACTAGACTCATTCATGCATTTGTCATTGTAGCTAACAAACGATAAAAAATAAGCTTGTCCTTTACATCAACATGCTGCATTGAAACAATTAAATCATTTAATTTATCAATTGGGCTTTTGTCTTTAGATCCAGTTTCCATAATATATTATTATAAATAATTTGACTTCCCTTAATAACCTGTATTCTTTTATTCATTTTGAGTTTTAGCAACTCTGTACACTTCCTCAAGACTTGTTTCTCAATTAAGACTCTTCATAATTCAATCTTGTTCTAATGATATCATTCCATCTTTAATTGCTTGTCTATTAATATTAAAAGCTGATTGTCCTGAAAGGATCATATCCTTAACTCATGCTGTAATCTCAAGTACTTCGTATAATCATACTCTCCCCTTATATCAAGAATCGTCACATTTTTCACATCAAACTGGTCAATAAAAAGTTGGATTCTTTAACTTTGCTCAAACTCTTAATGATAATTCTTCCTTAGGAGTTATACTTAAAGCTTTTTTAATATTAATAAGCGTCTCCTTTCAAATATCCTTCATATCAAGTGCTTTTTTACAATATGGACAGAGCCTCTTTATAAGTCTTTGGGCAATTATTGCATTGACTGATGCTGGAAGTAAAAAAGGTTGAACTCACATATTAAGTATTCTTGTAATAGTTTCAGCAGCACTATTGGTATGAATTGTAGAAAAAACCAAGTGACCAGTAAGAGATGCTTCAATAGCAATATCAACTGTTTCCTTGTCTCTCATCTCTCATACCATAATGATATCTGGATCTTGCCTCAGTGCTGTTCTGATTCAGTATGCAAATGTATATCCAATATCTGGCTTCACCTGCGATTGATTAATCCCATCAACCTGGTTTTCAACAGGATCTTCAAGTGTCATTATATTAACACCTGGCTTATTAAGCATAATAAGAGAAGAATACAGCGTTGTTGATTTTCAAGATCATGTTGGTCATGAAGTCAGAATAATTCCATTAGGAAGTGAAATTGCATGTTTGATAATTTTACTATTCTTTCACTCAATTCACAATTTCTCTAATTTTGGTATTTCTTTTGATTTATCTACAATTCTCATAACTATCTTTTCACCATGAACAGTTGGAAGACTAGAAACCCTGAGATCAAGAGGCTTTCATCATATAGTCTTTGAGATTCTTCAGTCTTGAGGAATTCTTGATTCATCAATTTTAAGATCAGCCATAATTTTAAACCTTGCTACTACTCATTGATGTAAAAATGTCTGATATTCTAAAATTTCTGACAAATCTCAATCCCTTCTATATCTTAGTCTAACGTATGAGCTTAATGGTTCTAAATGTATATCAGATGCCTCTCACAAAACAGCTGCCAAAATTGTTAAGTCACATATTTTAGGTATATTATCTCATTTATATACAAGCTCCTTGAGCTGCTCTACTGTTTCTTTAAATTTTGTTGACATATTTGTATATTATTTGTTAATTTTATATTTTTCATATATGCTTTTTGACAGTACATTTGCATCTTCCAGAAGTTGTTCAGAAAGGATATTGAATCATTGATTTAGAGACAAAGCTTGTCAATACAAAAGTTCAATCTGATCCTTTTTTGCAAAGCTCTTTTTCATACTTCAGATATCCTTTTCAAGTGATCATAGATATCTATCAAATTTTAGCACATTATTCATAGAGCTCAATTGCTGTTCGGAAGTAAGTTTTGACTGATTTCATTTAATAAATTGTGATAATTCTGATGATATTTTCTGTACCTTGACATAATTAGTAAACATCTTTTCTATTGATTCATTTATTCTATATTGAGGGAGTCATTTAATATAAAAATTTAGCTTTACTTCTATCTCATATTTTTCATCTCATTGCTCTTCTTTTATCAGTCATACTAATGACTGTCAATCAGGTGTCGGTAGGTCTGATGAGTCAGGGTAATTTTTAAAAGTGATTGAATCAAAATCCATTATAAGGCTATTATAGTAATCTCATCTTTTTTCTTTTGGAAGATCTCTAAAATAATTTCCAATGTTTTTAAAATGATTAATGGCTTTCTTTTTTCAGTCAAGAAGAATAAAATCATCTTTATTTCACTTTACAACACTCACAACTCATCAAGACATCTGAATCTTTCAAACATTTTGTATAAAATATATGAAGTCAAAAATATTACTCTTTTTTCATACAATTGTAAGTGGAAAACTTCCTCTATATATCTTTCAATCAAGAGCACTTCATTCTTGTACATTCTTTCATTTCTTACTTGATCATGAAGACTCAAACTCATCAACTACTTCTAGCTCTCATACACCTATTGGTTCTGTTGAAGTTAATCTGAATCTATATAAAAGATTTTCAATATGATTAATAAATGAAAAATCTGTCATTGCTGTATCAGAAAGAGATGAATTTGAAGAATAATAAGGAAGAACATTCTTGACAGCATCTCATGCTCATGATTCTTCTAGTACTCATTTTTTCTTTAACACTTCCTGTTTTTTTCAATCTAGAAATACCTTGTAGTCTCATCCTGATTCATTATAAAAGAATAGCTCAAACTGATCTTTCTTGAAGTCCTTAATAATGTTTGACTGATACGTATTTAATTTCTTAATGTCTGGGAAAGCACTTTTTGCTTTTGAAAAGTCTTCATAAGTAAACCCCTTTTCCTTAAGATCAAAATATTGCTCAGCTGAATCGTATAACTGTCACTTCTTCTCTGTAATCGATGAAATCTGTGGAAGAATATACAATAGTCCTATTCATGAAAATATAATTAATACAAAAGTATTAATCACAAATGATTGAAATACTGCTTCTTTACTTCATTTTTGTTTTTTCATTTTTATTGTAATAATCAAATATTAGAATTTTTCAATGCCATTCACAATTTAAACGTTGTTTTACGCGTAAATCATCAGAAATCAACAACCTCATCATAAGAAAATTTCTTTGGTTTTTCCACTATAAGCAAGTTTTTTGAGTTCTTTTCAATGTAATTAATAAAACTACTAGCAATTGATATTGATGTTCATTTTGCTTTAATCTTTTCTTCTGTACTTCAACTTACTCCTATGATATTTCTATCCCATCTAGATGAAAATGTTTCACATTTCATCTCTATCATACCATCATTTTTCATCTTAATATTTCCACAATTTATCTTTGCCTTATTTACTGGCTCAAATGAATTTTTTAATCAATCAAACTCAATTAATATATCAATTGGAGCTAATCTATTTTCATTTTTATCTAAAAGAAACATAACTTCTTTTGAAAGTGCAAAACTTGACACATAATATACATCTCATAACATTTCTGATATTTTAGTATAATACTCTTGTCAAATACGATTGTAATTGTCTTCAATACTTTTTGTTGATGCTGTCACTGAGGAGCAATGATCCTCTTCATATCTTGCGTCTCCTATAAGAAATTTACAAACAGGGTCAAGATATCATGCATTAAACATCTCCTCATTATTTTGTATATAAATATATCAAAATGAACATATCATTCAAATGAAGAAAATAATATTTATTGCATAAAGGAATGCATTTCATTTTCACATATAAAAGTACATATCTTTGGATCTTTGCTTTTCTGCTTCTGCAATTTCATCTTTTAATGACTGATCTCATGAAAATTCATCAAAAATGTTAGTAGAGTCAATATTATCATCTGGCATATTATGGTTCTTATTCAAATAACTATGCAAATTCTAGCATATAAAAAGTATTTATACAAAAAAAAGACCTTTACATTAGGTCTTGTTTTTGTCCAATAGTATTTGAATAAAATCAGACGAACTTCACTTCTTTACATTGATCTTCTCTGGGAAAGCATCATATAAAGCTTCTCACCAATTTGTTGTATGAATTCTATCATCTAATAAGATAACAATTCCTTTATCATCTTTATTACGAATAAGCCTTCCAAATCATTGTTTTAACTTCAATATAGCTTTTGGAAGTGAATACTCAGCAAATGAATTCTTAAATAATTGTGAACGAGCTTGAAAAATTGGCTCATTTGGGACTAAAAATGGGACCTTATGTATAATTAAATATTTCAATGTATCTCAAGGGATGTCTATTCATTCCCAAAACGTATCAGTTCAAATCAATATAGAATTATCAGCATTTTTTTTGAATAGTTCAATGAGCTTATGTTTTCATCACCCAATTGATTGAGCATAAATATTAATATTCTGTTTTTTAGATTCTGGTAAGACATAAGAACATACTGACTGTATTGAATTAAATGCTGTAAACAAAGCAAGTACATTTCATCTTACTGCTGTAATAACCTCTAACATAAACATGTTCACTTGTTGCATATTATTTTTAATACTTCAAATATCTGTAGGCATGAATAACAGTGCTTGTTTTGAATAATCAAAATCACTCTGAAGTGTCATCTCTGTAAAATCATTCAAAGAAAGTATCTTTTTTATATAATCAAAACTTTCTCATATTTTTAGTGTAGCACTTGTCAAAACACAACTTTCTAATTTATCCCATAATTGAGTTGACAAATAATTTCAAACATTCAATTGAGTATATCAAAATTGCAATTCTTGTGACATATGAGTAAAAGAAATTGTCTTTATATATGTACTATCATTTTTCTTCTCTCAGAACACCTTTAATACTTTTAGCACTTGTTCAAAGAATGAAATTTCCCTCCCTAAGAGCATGTAAGTTTCATTATCTAAATCTCCTAAAGTATCAAGCATGTCAATAATCTGAATCTGTACTTCTGAATAAAATTGCTTTGACTCATCATCTCACAAATATAATTTATAAAAATCACTTTGAATCAATATATTTTTATATTGATCATCCTGCATAACTTTTGAATTCAAATATCAATGTAAATTATCAAAAATCACTCAAATATCAAAGAGTATTCTTTGAGACATTGATCAAGATAACACATCCACTTTTTTGTTTTTTTGTAACACTGAATAAATATTTTTTAGATGATTATCTATATCTTTATAATTACATGAAACTTTTAATGCCTGTGTGACAATATCTTCTAACGTATGTGCTTCATCTAAGATGAGATTCTCAACTTTTCAGAGTATAGAATTCTCTCAACTAATGTCTTGAAATAAAATACTATTATTTATCACTACAAGATTTGTATTTTTTGCATCCCTTCTTGCCCTCAAGGCAAATTCATACTTTGCGTATATATTATCCTTTGAAAAAGTAAAAAAGTCATCTGCATTAATCTCTTTAATATATGAATACTCTTTTCAGAAATAGTCAAGCTCATCTAGTTCTCAAGATTTTGTTGAGTACAGCCAAAATAATATCTTTAAAACAAACGTAGATTCCATCTGTGTTAATATTCTTTCAAAAGCAATAAACTTCAAAAAACTCGCTATTCAAATATAATTTCTTTTTCCCTTCAATTTTGAAAAAGTAAATGGAATATTAATGTTTTCTGAAAGAAAGTGTAAATCCTTATAAAATATCTGATCTTGTAATGCTTTCGTAGATGTAGATACATATATTTGTTCTCATGTTTTTATTGAATGTATAATTGACGGGAGTAAGTATGCAAAAGTTTTTCATACTCCAGTTGGTGCCTCAATAACCATTTTTCAATTATTTTTGAAATTCTTTCCAACAGCATCAATCATACTTCTTTGGTTCTCTCTGACTTCTAAGACATCACTATTTTGAATAAAATTAGTGAGTACAGATTCATCAAAATCCATATCATGAAATAATGACAACTTTTTCTCTTTTTTTGAAAGTATTTTTAACAAATTTTTTAAAAATGCATCTTCTGTAAACACTCTTGATTTTTTCTTCAGTACTTCTGTATATAGGTAATGGTATGTTTGTTTTTCAGATCTGTTAGCAATATAATCTATCATTTGTAACTTCTGAGTAGGGAGCTTTTTGAGTATCTTAATTATCTCCTGAAACAGTTGAATAGTTGCATGTACATCATGTAATGCTCTATGAGCTCATGTTAATTCTATTCATAGAGAGTTACATAATGTCTCTAAACTCAATGATTTTTCATCCAATAGAACAAAATTAGCTAACTCAAATGTATCCAGATAGATGTTTTTTGAAAGATCTATACCTTGAGCTTGTAAAAAACTTATATCAAAATTGACATTATGCCCAAGAATAACTGAATCCCCAATAAAGTTTTCTATGACCATCTGGGTATGATTCCATAATTCTTTACCTTTAACATCTTGTTGAGTAATTCATGTTAAATGCGTAATCATTTCTGGAATATCAATTCATGGATTGATAAGTTCTGAAAATTCACGTAATATCTTTCCATTTTTTTCATCAAACTCAACCATTGCAATCTCAATTATTTGATCAATTCATGGTTCAAGTCACGTTGTTTCAAGATCAATTGCTATCATTACTTTTTGATAAAGACAAATTTGTCATATAAAATGAATTTTACTACAGCAAAAAATGTAGTAACAAGAATAATGATTCAAAAGAGCATGCCCTGAGAATAGAAGTTATTCAAGTGCAAAACTAAAAAATAATTACTAATATTCATTGAGAATAATATCAAAAGATACTTATACAAAATAGTAATTGTAAATTCAACATTAAACACTGATTTTAAACTTATTAGAAAGCTAATAGTTGTAGTAAACAATAGAGCAATTCAGTATGAAAGAGATGCTCATAATAAAAATGTATACATACATACATATGTTATTCCAACATTTGATCAATATGTCAAAAGTCCAAAAGACAAAAATTTAAGTAATTTCTTATACATATCATTCATATATTATAACCCTTTCTACAAAACAAAATCACATTTCAATATTGAAATTTTTTATTTTTTATTTATCCTACAACTAGTAATTATCATTTATTCCTGCTCATATTTTGTTCAAAATAATCACACTTTTAACTATAATGACTTTCAGTCTATTCTGAAACACCTCTTTTGCAATAGATAAAGATCTAATTACTGAAAAACAATCACTGCTGATTCAAAATACTCAGGTAAATATTTCCCATGCTCAAATTATTGAAAATGAAACACTCAAATTTGAAAAAAGACTCCTTAATATTCAAAAAAATTATAACCTTATTGATGACTGAACTATCAATAAGCATATAAAAGATTTAAGAGAGATCATTTATATACTGAAAAAAATTCAAACAAATAGAATAAATAAATCAACTGCTGATAATGTTATTGCTGTGGTTATTGGAGATTTGAGAAACATTAACATTCAAGTGAAGTCTTATCTTCATCAATTTCAAAAAATAGATAAGGAAAAAATAAATAAATATACAATTATTGTGCTAAAAATTAGTCATACCTTTGATAAATTGTTAGTCATATTTTCTAATTATTATGAAAATAAAAATAACAACGACACTAATCATCAAAACATTCTTGAAGAGCTTCAGAAAATAAAAATCCTTAACATCTCATTAAAAAAACTTACAAAGAATACATATGTGTATAGCAGTCATTATAAAGATGATATAGTTGTTGTCATTAAGAAACTAAGGTTAAGCTTATTGCAAATAAAAAAATATTCACACAAGTAAATATCACAAGAGAGTTTCTCAGTTTAAGAATTGAGTAATCACACCTGATCAATTTTCAATATGGTGAATAATTGTTCTATCTCTTTATTATTCAAATGCTTATATTCTCAAAAATCAAGATTTCATAACTCAATATTTTCAACTCTCACTCTTTTAAGTTTTTTTACTTGGAAACCCACCGATTCAACCATCCTCCTTATCTGTCTATTACGTCACTCTGTTAGTACAATTGAAAATGTACCAGATGAGAGCCTTTTTACCTCAGCATTTTTTGTCTGTGATCATAACACTTTTACTCAATGAGCCATTTTATTTAGTGCTTCATCTGTAATAGGTCAAAAAACTTCCACAACATATTCCTTTGAATGTTCATAACGTGGGTGCATTAAATAATTAGCAAGTCTTCAATCATTTGTTAACAATAGTAAGCCTGTAGTTTCTTTATCAAGTCTTCAAATTGGAAAAACTCTTTCTTTAATGTCTATTATGTCAACAATAGCATTTTCTCAATTACTAGCACATGTAGTTTCAATACCACGTGGTTTATTGATTTTATAATACACTTGTTTCTTTTGCTCGGTAATAGCCTTTTCAAGAAAAATTATTTTTTCATCTCATGACACTTTCATTCCTATTTGTGCAACTTCTCAATCAACTGTTACCAGTCACCTTGTAATATAGTCTTCTGCTTTTCTCCTTGAACAAATTCAAGCTTGACTTAAGTACTTCTGTAATCTCATTTGTTCCATAATATAGTTGATTTACCAGTAATTTTTATAATAATCTATTTTAGACATATTATTTTATTTTTGTCATATGGCAAATAATACTGCTTAAATGAATAATTCTTTTCATCCAGAGTTTCTAGCACGTTACTCTCCACTATTTTCAGAAAAAGAATTCACAACTTTTCTTGAATATTGTGATAAGCCACTTAGAAAAGCTCTTAGAGTCAATACTCTTCGTATTTCATTAGAAAATTTCACAAAAAGAGCTGAGAATAATTGATGGAAATTACAAAAAATCCCCTATGTTGATACAGGTTTTTTTATAGATAGAGATGATAAGAGTATTCCCCTAGGAAAAAGTATCGAGTACTTTTCATGACTCTTTTATATTCAGGAAACTTCTAGTATGATTCCTCCAATGGTTCTTAAACCACAGAAATGAGATATTGTTCTTGATGTTTCAGCTGCTCCATGAAGCAAGACAACACAAATGTCTATTATGATGAATAATGCATGACTTGTAATAGGAAATGATATTGTCCCTACAAGAATTAAGGCACTCAAAACCAACATTAATTATCAATGAATAATTTGAGCAGCTACTTCAAAACTTGACTGAAGAGACTTCTGAAGATATTTTACAGAGACATTCGATAAAATACTTCTTGATGCTCCTTGTAGTTGAGAATGAACTATGAGAAAAGATGAAGTAAAATGGTCATTGTCCATAATTAAAGAACTCTCTTCTTTACAAAAAAGACTCATCAATTCAGCTCTCCAAGCATTAAAAATTGGAGGAACACTTGTCTATTCAACCTGCACCATGACACCAGAAGAGGATGAGATTATCCTTGATCATGTAAAGAAACAATTCTGAGAAAACATTATTATAGAGAAATGGCAGTTGCCAGAATTACAATCTACCGAGTGAATTACTGAATGGTTATGAGAATCTCTTGATCCTGAATGCCAAAATGGACAAAAAATTTGGCCACATATAAATGATACAGAATGATTTTTCATTGCTAAAATAAAAAAAGTCTGACCTACAAATACAGACACTCAAAAAGAATACTTTCAAAGAAAAAATGAAGAAAAAATTGTAAAGGGAAAAGAACTAAAAATACTTCTTTCTCAAATAAAAAAAAGATTTTGAATAGAACCTTTCTATTTCTCTGATTATCTCATAATTAAAAAATGAGACATCTACCAAATCAGAACCAAACAGTCAAATGCCTTTTCTTCTTTCCCAAATATTCAAAATATATGAATCCCTTTTTGAGAAGACAACAACAATACCTTCAACCTAGATTTCTACAGTAGCCAAACATTCTGACAATATGCTACAAAAAATAGAATAGTATTTCAAGACAAAAAACAAGCAGAAAGCTTCATAAAATGAGAGGATATCATTCTCAGTAATAATGAAATATGAGAATCTACTCAGTGACAAATCATTGTCTACTATGACAATCTAGCATTATGATCAAGTTTACTTCAGAAATGATGAAAGTTGAAGAATCAAGTACCAAGAGAACATATTAAGAATTAATTATTCTTACTTCATTCTCAATATCAATTCAAAACTTGTTCTTAACAGTATCTTGTGCATGCTTAATAAGCTCAAGCATATCAGATGAAGTTGCTGATCAATCACTCATGAGAAAATTTGCATGAAGGGGAGAGAAGAAAGCTCATCATATTTTATATCATTTGAGTCAGGCTGACTCAATAAGGAAACCAGACGAGATTGCCTTAAGTTTTTCATTATAGAGTTCTGGAAATTTCTTCCAGAACTTTTTTATATCGACAGATGGGTTTTTAAAAAAACTTCCACATGTATTTCAAGCAGGTTGTTTGTGTTCTCTAAAATAAATATTATCTACATCACTATGATATTTTTCAATTTTGGTAGAGAGATCAAATTGACAAGAAATCAGAAAATATTTTCATTCTTCTTTTTTTAGAATTGAACTTCTATACTCAAAATTCATACCTTTTTTTTCTAATATTTCAACTTTTCAACTAAACAAATTCACTACTTTTGCAGAGACAAAGTTATTTTCTGTTTCCAGTCAAAAACATCAGGCATTTCAAAACACTGCTCATCAGATGCTCCCTGGAAGTCAAATAAATCTATGCCATAATGGCTGATCAAAATCTTCTTCTAATGACTCAGCAATATTCCGTATCATTTCACTTGAAAAAGCTGAAAGAATTTTAGCTTCTGGGTTATATGTCCATCATTCTAGACAGTTTTTTATCACTATTCAAGAAAATACATCAAAGGCAAATAACATATTTGTTCCTCATCAAATGATGAGGGTTTGCAAATTATTTTCCATTGCATACTGAAATATTTCATAAAGTTTTTCAGCATCTTTTTCTGAATGAATTTCAAAATAATACTTGGTCTTTGCTGGAGTTTTGAAATTTGATAACAATCTAATGTCTACATTCTTTTGTAGAATATCCATATACATATTTATTTTTTCTGTAAAATAGCCTCTCTATTGTAGTACTCATCAATTGCTTGTCATGTAAAACTTTTTTTACATTTCTTGATAGTATCAACATCTCCAAAACATACTACTTCTCATCATTTATCTCATCATTCTGGTCATATGTCTATAATATGATCTGCATTAATAATTACATCCATATTGTGCTCTATTACTAACACTGTATTCCCAGTGTCTACAAGAGAATGAAGTATTGCCAAGAGTTTCTCTACATCTTGAAAATGTAATCCTGTTGTTGGTTCATCTAAGATATAAAATGTCTTTCCCGTTGATCTTTTTGATAGCTCAGTTGATAGTTTAATCCTCTGAGCCTCTCAACCTGAAAGAGTTGTTGATGATTGGCCAAGCTTAATATATCCAAGTCAAACACTTATAATGGTATTCAATACTTTTATCACACGTGGATGATTTGTAAAAAATTCAGCAGATTCATTTACTGTCATATTTAAGACATCTGCTATGGTTTTTCATTTATATTTTATTTGCAATACTTCTCTATTGTAACGTGTTCAACTACAACTTTCACATTTAACATATACAGGAGGTAAGAAATGCATTTCAACTTTTTTTACTCCATCTCAGTCACATGCATCACATCTTCCTGATTTTGTATTGAAGCTAAACTGACCAGGTCAATATCACCTAATCTTTGATTCCTCTGTCATTGCAAATACATCTCTTATTGGAGTAAATACTCATGTATATGTTGCTGGATTAGAACGTGGTGTTTTTCAAATAGGAGACTGATCAATGATCACAGTTTTATCAAGATGCTCAAGTCAGGAAATACTTTCAACATTCCCAACCTGTCTATTTGCCCTATTGAGTTTATTAGAGAGATATGGAGCCAATATACCATTTACTAGTGATGATTTACCAGAACCAGAAACTCCTGTAACTACAACCAAATTAGACAAGGGAATATCTACATCTACATGTTGTAAATTATTCTGATGAGCTCAATCAATATGAAGGATTTTTCAATTCTTTAATA